>CACZQG010000345.1 GCA_902783235.1 uncultured Ruminococcus sp. | reverse complement strand
GCAGCATGGGCTTTACTGCCACTGCAATAGCAGAAGCAGCAGCATGGACAGGAGCACTGATACTAAATATGACTGCATATTTTATCAATATTCGCAAATTCTCACATACAACCATTGGTGAAGCCTGCGTAAAGTATTGATCTCTCTCGGAAATCATCAATATGCCCGTAAGCCCTCTGCAAAGTTATTCTCTTTGACTTTGCAGAGGGCTGTTATATATATAAATATAAAGCAGTACTGCACAATGACGTCAAAAGGTCTTTGTACAGTGCTGCTTTTTATTATTACGCTATATATCCTGCTTCTATGCCTGCTCATCAGGTATTCCATTGAATCTTATACAGAGCATAGTCATATCATCAGCCTTGGCTGCACCATAACTAAAGCTTTCCACACCAGCAGTCACCTCACTGCATACAGCCTTGCATACATTCTCTTCCTGCAAAGCCATGCCATCCAGGATCTCCAGTAATCTTTTTTCACCAAAGAACCTTCTTTCAGTACTTACCGCTTCGGTCACACCATCTGTATAAAGATAAAGTATATCTCCCTTATCCAGTTTCAATGATTGCGTAGTATAGTTTTCATCATCCATAAGCCCAAGTATCAGATCCTTTTTCATATCCAGATAATCAGCTTTTCCGTCATGTATCAGTACCGGAGGATTATGACCTGCATTGACATAACTAATCTGTCCTGTTATTATATCAAGCATCCCCATCCATGCAGTTATAAACATACCTGCATCATTTCCGATGCATATCCGCCTATTTGCCCGGGAGATATTGTTTCCCGGATCACCGGGACGGGAAAAGTAATCATTGAGTATTGCCTTTCCTCTCATCATGAACATGGCGGCAGGTATTCCCTTTCCGGAAACATCTGCGATCGTAATGGCTAATGTATGATCGTTTATCATGTAAAAATCGTAAAAATCTCCCCCCACCTCTCTGGCAGTATCCATTGAGGCGAAAAGACCGAAGCATCGATTATTTGTAAACTGGTCTGTCAGTGAAGGAAGAGCTGAAAGCTGAATATTTTTTGCATATGTCAGTTCTTCATCTATTCTCGCCGCTTCACTGGCAATATGTTCTTTAAGAGAATTGACAGTTACATTTATATCATTGGAGATAACACTGAATTCTCTTGATGAATGTACTGACACCAATGCATCCAGATCCCCATCGGAAATACGTTCAAGTGTGACAGCTATATCATTTACAGGACGGACCACCTTACGTTTAACCAACAAAGAAATACATAAATACAATGTTCCGAAAAGGATGAAGCCTATTACAACAGTCATAATGACGCTTATAATTAACCTATCAATTACCTCACTCTTGGGTAAAATGGCAGCTATCCTGTAGCTGTTAAGCGAATCATATAGCTGATAGCAGGATTCACCATCGATAGTTATGCTGCTGATAGTTTTTGATTCGCCCTCTAATTCATAATATTCACTCAAACTGCTGATCCTGCGAATGTTTTTGCTTGAGCTTTCACTTTCGATCTTACCATCCTTGTCAACTACGATAAGTATGCCTTTTTCAAGTACATGACGATTTCTGGTATAATCATTCAATACAATTTTAACCGTCCGATCCAACCTGTCTACGCTTGTGCCCACCTGCAAATACATATCGTCACTCAGTGCAATACCGGAATACATATATCCTTTAAATGGGAAAACAACACTTTCTCTTCTAGGCAAATGAACCTCTCCGTCTTCCTTGAGACAATTTAAAAAAAGCTTGGATTCATCATTACTGTTAAGATCAAATCCAATAAGACTGTTATCGGTTGATTTGATGATAATACCATTACCATCAATTACATTTATCTCATCAAAGCCGTAATTTGAAATAAGATTTGCAGCCTCCTCCTTTGTAAATTTTCCTTTTGTAAAATCCTTCTCGATCCCCCTATCAATGCTTTCTTTAAGTACTGACAGCCGCATGTCATGGCTTTTATGCATCCAATCTGAAAGACCGGTAATCTCATCATTTACGGCGATCATAAGCAGGCGTTCGGTTTCAATTACTGATATACGATATTGTATCAGAATTGAAAAAAAAGAAGTGATCAAAAACATTACTAATGTTACGAACAAAAGCCATCTATGAAATTGAGCAGATACTTTCGGCAATTTCCTGCCGGCAGCAGCTTCACTATCATTATTAATTTGTTTTCTCATTTATAATCCAGTCCCTCACAGTAAGTACATTCATAAGAAGCTGTATCCCATAGAAACAATACCTCATTAAATGATCCTGATGCGTTTATCAAGCCCCGTCATTCTGAGCACATCATATACTCCGGGCGAAACATTCTTTAAAGTTAAAGCACCATTCATTTTTTTATATGCTGCAACAAGCTGTCTTACCCCTGCTGATGATGTATACTCCAACTCGCCAAGATCAAGCACAAGAGCTTTCGTATCCGGCTCCAGTTCATCCATCGCTTTCTCAAAATCCGGAGTGGTCTGTGTATCCATCCACCCTTCAAGAATAAATGTAACAGTATTTCCATCAATTCTTTTTTCAATATTCAATTCAGATCTCTCCTTATAATAACCTACTATAATAATATAGCAGATTTCACTGTAAAAGTCAAGATAAATCAATTGATAGACATAAGGTTTGGGGTAAAACTTTTATTAATCACTGTATAAAGATATCTTTTTCCGAAGAAATATTATATTTCCACGGTATGTTTGCTACCTAAAATAAGGACATATGTGCAAAATCCACTAAATTTATATAACCTATTGACAATTAAGATTTAAATATGCTATAATGAAATATATTCTTTTTAAAGGAGGAAGACATGGAATACATAATGACTACCGAAGGTCTTACCAAAACCTACGGCAGCAAGGATGCTGCAAAGGATATAAACATCCATATCCGTGAAGGCGAGGTATACGGACTTATCGGACGAAATGGTGCAGGAAAGACAACCATAATGCGTATGCTCAG
>CACZQG010000344.1 GCA_902783235.1 uncultured Ruminococcus sp. | reverse complement strand
ATTCCAAATAAGAATTACAAATTATGATTTTAATATCATTTCAGCAAAGGTATTATCGTATCGCTTTGCTTTCAGATATTGTCGGCTTGCCGACACAATTGATTACGCATTACGCATTACGAATTACGCATTAGAGAGTAGCGCATTACAAATTATATTAAGCGCATTAATATATTGCTCATTACGAATTATTTACAGTGCATTATAAATGCTTGAGAAATGTAAGTCCGCTTTTTGTATCTCCGTGAATGACCCTGCTAAGGTCGGCTGTCATATCAGCTCCGGCAGTAGTCTGCTGAAACATATTCTGACCCGTACACCACACATTCCCCTCTTTAACGGCTTTGAGATCGGAAAACAGAGAGCTTTTTTCTATAAGATCATCAATACTGTCCAGCTCTCCCTCAATGGTGCTGTTATATATGAGTATGTCTGCGTTTTTTGCCTTTTCATAAAAGCTTTCCATCTGTATGTTCATTGTGGAAAGCTCGTTGTCATCCACATCCAGGTCATCGGGAGTAAAAATATATTTTCCTCCTGCCAGCTCTATCATTTTGGATATGTAATCTCCCGGCTTGCGTATATTCACATAGCCATTGGGACTGACATAAAAAAATGCCACCGTCTTTTTTTCTCCCGAAGAAACAGACTCAACCACGCTGTCAAACAGTTTTTCCTTTTCTTCAAAAAAGCTCTCGGCTGCCTCCTGCTCACCTGTTAGCAGTCCATAAAGCTTTATCCATTCCATCCTCCCCAAGGGGTGAGATTCATAGCTGGAACGCTCCACCATTACGGGAATACCCAGCTCCTCGATTTTTTCCTTGACCTGGGGATTATGATATATCATGGTGGATTCCAGAGCAAGAGAGCATTCCCCTGACACCAATGCTTCATAATCGGGCGAACGGTATTTGCCGATATACTTCATGCTCCCTTTTTCCAGTGCCTGTTTAATTTCCGGGACAGACCAGTCCTTTTCAAGGGTTGAGGTCATTTTCACCCTGTCTATTGCCCCTACTGCGTTGAAAAGATCAACAGAGGATGAAGCAGCTGCATAAATATTGCAAAGGGGCTTACGGATCACAGTATAATCTGAGGTATTTTCGGGGACAGGCTTATTTTCAGGAACAAGAAGGTATTTCTCCTTGTCAATGGTAATAAGGGAATAATCATCATAATAGTCCACCGAAAACTGCTCTGCATGATCCAGCTTCATACTGCCTGTTTTTTCCGGAAGAGTCGGGCTGTCTGCTTTATTTACGCCGCATGATGTGATAAACACCAGTGCGGCGGTAAATAAAGGGATCACTTTTTTCATTCTTTATCCAGTGTTGCGGAATCAAAATACAGGGCATATTCTATTTCATGAGGTGTGCTCATGGCTGTTGTATCTGCCTTTACATGGAGATCCGTATCAAAAGCGGAAACAGGGATCTCAAAGGTAGATGCTCCGTCCTTTATGACCGCATCATACTTCTTGTCGTCAACTATCATATAATCATACTTGTCACTGCTCCATACAAGCAAAGCAGTTGCCTTGCCGTCCTTTACAGTGATATTACAGGGTGAATCCACTCCTGCCTTGCCGGAGCCGCCTTCCAGGGCAACATCCATAGTGTAATTGCCGTCCTCCAGCTTCAATGAGTCAAGAGAAGTACCCTTTGATTCGGTAAGTGCATCAGCAGAAAGACCGTCACCACGGAACACCAGTCTTCTTCCGTACCACTCCTGCTTCTTTGTACTGAATGCGGCACATTCTATCTCCTGATTCAATGCAGCTACAGGAACAGTGAATACATGAGCACCGTCTTTTTCCTCGTATTTTATATAGTGAGACTCGTCACTTGCAGCAGCATCCTGCTCACTGCCCATGAAAAGATATTCATAGCCTGTACCGCTCATGGTCATTGCAGCTGTCATTTCTCCTGCGGAAACCGTAAGCTTGCAGGCAGTTATCTTGAACATGGAGGAACTGGAATCCACCTTTATATCATACTCTCCGTCCTTGACACCGCCGGGATATATAGGCACCATTCCCGGGAAGCCTATCTCCTGCTCCGCAGCTGTAGCGTGCTGGGCTTCACCGGCATCAGATGAGCTGTCTGCCGCCGAGTTGTCTGCCGCTGAGCTGTTCGCAGATGAGCTGTCCGAAACAGAGCTTTCGGAGGATGATGATTTGCTGTCACCCTTGTCTGCACAAGCCGCAAGGCTGAGACAGGCAAGGAGAAAAATGGGAATAAAACGTTTTTTTATCTTCATTGTACTTTTCTCCTT
>CACZQG010000343.1 GCA_902783235.1 uncultured Ruminococcus sp. | reverse complement strand
CTGGAAAACTATCTGAATGTCACTCATTTTACCCCCGAGCAGCTGGATATAGCAGCAAGCAAGCTGTACAGCGCAGGTGAAGAATTTAATGATATATCTATGCAGTACTTCGGCAAGACAATTCCAGAGCTTAAAGGAATGGGTGCGGATAATTCCGACAGCACCGACGACGATAATAATAATAATAATAATAATAATAATAACAATAATAACAATAACAACAACAATAAAGTTGATCCCAAGGTCCAGAAGCAGCTTGCTGAGATCGCTTCTCACCTTGATGAGAAAAGCGTAGTCAGAATACTCAATGAGATGAAGGACGCCGGAAAACAGATGGGTGTTGACGTTTCCTTTGAAAAGAAGGGCGAAAAGGAATATATCCTCACAGTCAAGGACAAGGACGGCAACGTACAGCTGGTCACACCTATCGGCAAGCTGGTGGATACTACAGGCGCAGAGGAAAGTGAAGACAGCGATATAAGCGTGGCAGTAGTAGCCGCTGTATGCGGAGGCTCAGCTGCTCTGGGCTGTGCGGGAGCATATGTTCTGGCAGCTATCTCAAAGAAAAAAGAGGACTGATACCATGTCAAAAAAAACAGCACTGGTAAATCTTGTTACCCCCTTTGTGACTCTTGCCATATGCGGCGGAGTCATTTCGGGGGCAGCATTTATTCCTGCTAAAAAAATATATGATGCTTCACAGGTGATCTTTTCAGCCGATACGGAGCACAAGGCCATGTCTGAGATAAAATTCACGGAAAAAGAAGTGGAATCTCAGCTTGATGACGGCAGCAAGATAGTTTATCCTTCCTTCGGCAAGGAATATGCGACCCTGAAGATCAAATCCATAGATCTGGAAGCACCGGTATTTTTCGGCAGTACTCCGGATCTTCTTCATGAGGGCGTATGCCAGTACATCGGTTCCAAGGTAATAGGTGAAAAGGGTCATGTTGTACTGGATGCACACTGCAACACCTTCTTTTTAGACCTGGACAAGGTGAAGGAGGGTGATGAGGTGATACTTACCACCTCCTACGGTGAATTCAAATACAAGGCAAAGGAAATAACCTACTTCAAGGATTCGGACAATACCCTTATCGCTCCCTCGGACGAGGATAAGCTTACAATGTATACCTGCTACGGCAATCTTCTGGGTCCCACTGAGGACAGACTTGCTGTCATCTGTGAACCTACAGATAAAAAATTCAAAAGCTGAGAAAGGACAGACTAAATGGATATAACTAAAAAGTATGTTCCCTGTCTTATCCTGTCGGTGCTTTTAGTTTTCTCACTCATTGGCTTTACAGCCACATTTACCATGAACTTCTTTGTACTCAGCGGCGGCAGCTATATATCCGCATCTGATGACAACGATGTACCCCGGAAGGCACATGATGAGATAGAGAAATACTTCACTCACAGTCATGACTATTCCGGCATTCCGGCAGATGTTTATATGTCTGCTTTGCCTGTGGATACCGTGAAGGAGATAATAGACGGAAAGGTGTATAACGTCATAACCAATTACATTAAGAATTCAGATCCGCAATTCAATTCCCTTTCCGACTATGACTACGCTCCCCTAAAAAAAAGCATTACCGACTATTTCAATGATTTTGCAAAAAAGAATAATGTCAAGGTAGACAGCGAATACAAGGCGCAGCTTCAGAATACCATAGATACTGCAATAAGTGAGATCGAAAGCTTTACCGATGTATATATGTTCAAGGAAATGAGTAAGACCAGCCTGCTGAAAAAGGCACAGGATATATATCCGGATCTGACTCCTGCCACATATGCTCTGGGAGCATTTTCACTTCTGCTTATACTGATAATCATGGCAGTATGTCTGAAAAGAGCCGGGTTGGGCTGCTACTGGACAGGTGTGGCAGCAATGTGTGCATCGGTAATAATGCTGCTGCCTACACTGTGGATAAAGCTTTCGGGATTTACAGACAGACTAATAGTATCCAATGAAAGCATATATTCTGCAATAACGGGCTTTATATCAAAAATGCTTATGCGGCTGATGATATTTGAATGTGGACTATTCGCATTCGGACTTTTCATGATGCTTATATATGCTGTAAGCTCCGCAAAGCGCAGAAAAAAAGCAGCTGCTTCCGTTAATGATGACGATGACGACGATGACAGCGATAATGACAATCCGGTGTTCCAAGCGGCTGAGACCACAAAAGACAGCAGCACGGACACCAAAGCGGCAGAGGATGACAATACCACTGTTTCAGCTGAGGAGGAATAGGTCAGTGTCCCGCATCCCGATTCTTAAGGCAACACCGCACAAAGACCGCTTGGAAGCTTTGCACGTCATCTGCTAGCAGATTTTCCGTTATCTTGCACAAAATCTCTTTGACATACGCCAGTATGCCTGCATCTATTTTATACAATCTAACGAAAAATCTGACTTCGCATCTGACGCACAATCTTTGTGCGGTATTGCCTTAAAATCATATTAATAAACCGAGCCGATAGTTTTTGCTATCGGCTTATTTTATTGCAGACTTGTATATTGGAAAAGCTTTTCCGGAAAGCAGCATTAATAGTATTGAAGCAATAAAAATGTCAGCCGTTTTTGGCTGACATTTTTTGCATATTGATCAAGCTAAATCCAAGGCAAATAGATTATATCGTCCTGCTTTTAGCTGCTCTTCGAGCTTACCACTGCCTAACACATAAGAGTATGAGCGAAACTAAAAGTCTTTGCCAAGCTTTCTTCAGAAAGCGACCTTTTCAATCCTTTTAATCAGACATTATACGTATTATTTTATGATCCCCTTTATAAGGTTTTTATTATCCTCGAGCCGGTAGTTGATATCGCATACCACGTTGCGGATAAGCTTTAGTGATATGGAATCTGCTACTCTGAGGGGATCTGTGTTTTCTCCCGAATAAGTCACCATGAAGTCTACTGTTTCATCATCAGGTGAATACTCAAAGCTTATATCGATCTCACCGTGATCATTACAGCCAAAGAATATAGTGCTTATACAAAGCTCTTCCACCACTGTAAGCATACTATGATTCAGCCTGCTTGAAAGCATATGCTTATGTGAAAAGTCATCTACTGCCGATATGGTTGAAATGAAATCGCTCTCATTATTCTTAATACTGATATTCAGCACCTTGAGATGATTAATAAATTGTCTTGTCTTATCCTTTTCGGGGGAATCAAATATCTTATCTGGTGAACCATCCTCATAGATCACGCCCTCATCCATATAGAACACTCTGTTTGAAACATCTCTTGCAAACTTCATTTCATGGGTAACTATAAGCATGGTAGTACCGTTCTTGGCAAGATTCTTTATAACGCTGAGGACCTCCCCTACCATTGTAGGATCAAGGGCTGATGTAGGCTCATCAAACAGCATTATCTGCGGATCCATTGCTATGGCTCTTGCTATAGCTGCTCTCTGCTGCTGACCTCCCGACAATTCCGAAGGATAGCTCAGGGCTTTTCCTGAAAGTCCCACACTGCTAAGCAGCTCCATAGATCTTTCATATGCTTCCTGACGGCTTCTTTTCAGCAGCTCCGTCTGTGCCAGCATTACATTCTCAACTATGGTAAGATGAGAAAAGAGATTAAATGACTGGAATACCATTCCTATCTTTCTGCGAAGAATATTCAGGTCATATTCTGATGCACCCGTATCCTTGCCGTCAAATATAATGCTGCCGCTGTCAGGCTGTTCAAGACGGTTGATAAGATTTAATAGGGTACTCTTACCTGTTCCCGAGGGACCTATCAGAGAAATAACATCTCCCTCCCTGACTGTACAGCTGACTTTATCTATAGGTGTGACATTATCAAAGCTCTTGTGCAGATCACGGATAACAAGCAATTCCTTTTCCCTGTCTATTTTGCTATGCTCGTAATGCCTGATATTATCTCCTGTTTTTTCATCTATATATCTGAGTCTGCGGTTTCCGGTATCACTGTTCAGACGGCGGCTTACAAGCTTCATAAGTGCCAGAAGCAGGTATGACAGGATAAAATAGATAAGTGCGGTTGTGATAATCGGAAAGAATGCCTCATATGTACGGCTTCGGATTATATCGGAAACCTTTGTAAGATCAAAAACAGATATATATCCTGCAACAGATGTAAGCTTTACCATAGATATGAGCTGACCGCTGTAAACCGGTAAAATATGCTTTATTGCCTGGGGCAGTACCACCTTTACAAATCCACGTACCGGAGTGAAGCCCAGTGCCTTGGCTGCCCTGGACTGACCGGCAGGTACTGCATTTATACCATTTCTGAATATTTCCGAAACGTATGCCGCAAAATCAAGTGAAAATCCTATAATACATATATTACGTGCCGATAAGCTGTCATTGGTAAATACAATGTAATACAGTACCATCAGCAGTACAAGAATAGGTATGCCCTGTATGATCCTCACATAAAGCCTTGCAAAAGCAATGGCTATAGTATTTCGGCTCATTCTCATACGGCAGATCACAGCACCCAGCAGCGTACCCAGTATGCAGGAAGCCAGCGCCAGGATAAGTGTTGTAATAAGACCATTAAGCACCATTTTCCAGCGCTCATCTCTGATGAAATTCACATCAAAGCTTCTTTTTACACCCTGTATAAAATTATCAAATCTGGAAATAGTAGCAGTTTGTGAATTATTCTTTACTGCTATGAACATATCACTTGCCAATACAGGATCTGTAATATTGATCTTTTCTGCACGCTCGGGAGTGATATAAACTGTATCGGCTATTATGTCGTATGAACCGGAGGAAAGACCTGCAATGGAGGTGGTATAGTTTACTGCATCAAATACGGGAGTATATCCTTCACTGGCACAAAATGCCTCTATAAGCTCTACAAAATGTCCTGTAAGATCGTTGCCGATATAAAATGACATAGGTGTCCATACTCCCGATGTTGAAACATGAAGCGTACCATTTTCACCTGTAAATTTATAATCAAGAACGGCATCGTCCCCTTCCTTATAGGCTGACCATTTTTTGCTGAGGCGAGCAAATTCACCATTGTCCATTATTTTTTTCAAAAACTCATTGAACTGCTTTTTAAGCTTATCTCCCTTTTCGTTTTTCTGAGTGCCGAATCCATATGTAACATTTGAAAAGGAGGTAGTGATATAAGCAAGATCATCATAGCTTTCATTTATCATATCAAGCTGTGAGATATATGCTGCTGCCGCATCTACCTTTCCGTTTTCGAGAGCTGCGAAAACATCGGGAAAGCTGTTGAAGCTTTCCACAACACTTTCAGGATACAAGGCAGCCGGTATATCTGCCAGCTCTGAGCCTGTTATACCTGCGATCTTCGTTCCTTTTTGGATAGTATTGTCAAGTGTATCATTTGTTGTAAGATATGCATAATCTGACGAACGGATTATAACAGATACATCCTTTTTATCGTAATTGAATCCCGGAAACAATGTGTTTCTCTCAGTGTCTATCATTGTGGTCAGTTCAGGGAATCTGTCAAAAATCTCATCAGTGGTATCATTCTCCGCAAGAAAAGCATCTATAGTACCCTGCTTTGCAAGACCCGGCAGCTCCGATGCATCAGATACGGTATAAATTTCCGAATCCGGCCATTTCTGCCTGGATTCAGCCTCAAGTGCAGAATCCTCAACAGCACCGATGATCTTGCCGTTAAGATCACTATAGCTTTTCCATTCTCCTCGTTTTTGTGCAATATCAACTGTGCCTATGAGCTGCGGTAACAAAAATGCAAGGATCACTGCAAAAAGTATCACCAATTCCGCAATAATTATTCTGCGTTCCTTTTTCGACTTGTTTTTCATTATATGCTCCCTTCATTGGCAATAAATATTTTAGTATTAATTGATACATAATAATTATATCACATTTTACATTAAATAGCAAGACAAATTCGGTTAAATTGCCAAATTATTGCTGTATTTATGATAATGTTGCACAAGCCGTTTTTAATCACCCATAGACTTCCGCTTGATTATATTGCTCCGAGTATTAACCAAACGCAATTATTGTCATATTATATACTACGCTGTTATAATCAAAGCAAAGCATGATAGGCTCTTATGTTCACACCGATGCTTTGCTCCTCATGATCACAGCGATAAAATTTATGGAGTTGATGATAATGATACAAGAATACTTTCTGGGAGGCACCTCCCCCAATGGTTTCCGCTCGAAGTTCATACGGCAGATACGCCGCCCCGGGTTTTACACCTACATACTCAAAGGCGGACCCGGCACAGGAAAATCCACCCTTATGAAAAAGGCTGCCGAGAGATTCAATGACCATGAGCTTTCTCTGTACCGCTGCTCATCGGATATTTCCTCCCTCGATGCAGTTGTGGTCGAGGATGAGGGGATCATTATAGTAGACGGCACTGCACCCCATGTTTTTGAAGCGGAATACCCGGGTATATCACAGGAGATAGTAAATCTGGGACAGTTCTGGAACGGCAGCGAGCTAAAGGCTCACGGAGATACGGTAAGATACTGCTTTGATGAGAATGCCAGGTACCACAAGCGTGTACGAAATTATGTGGAAGCGTTATCGGCACTGAACACAGATATTTTCGATCACGCTCTTGACTGCCTTGACACATTGAAGCTTGATGCCTATGGTGAAAGGCTGGCAAAAAAGCTTACAGCCAAATGTCAGAAGGGCAAGACAGGAAAAATGCAGTTTCGCCAGCTTTCCGCATTTACTACGGAAAACTACATGACTCTGCCTGTAAGACAAAGCTGCTTTTCCTATTTTCTGAGAGATGACAGCTTTGCAGGCAGTGACCGGCTTCTTCGCTTACT
>CACZQG010000342.1 GCA_902783235.1 uncultured Ruminococcus sp. | reverse complement strand
TTAAGGCTTTTTATGGTATCGTCAATGCTGCCGAAGGTATAAACGCCCTTGTCAATATCCTGTGAAATGAGAAGGTTCGTCTTGTTGTCAGATTCAGCAGTAACAGCGTTATCGTCAAGTACCATGAAGTTGTTGCTCATGCTGCCGTCCAGATTTATGACCTTATCAGCATCACCGCTGATGTAAGTACACTTATGATCTTCTTTCCGTTCATTTTAACCTCCGTTTATATTTGAAATACACTTCACAGATCATAATCGTCGGTATCCCGGCAGGACATTTTCGTGCTTTACTTTGATCAATATATTTTTGAAACGCTCACAAGACAATTTGATATAATCAGTAATTTACTGCTTCAACAATACCGGAGTGCGTTCAAAGCGTTTTATACACAATGGAAAAACGAATGTTACGAAGAACATCTGGATAAAGCAGGATAAGATAGTGCCACCCACACCCGGGATCCAGCTTTTGAGCAAAGGTAAAAGGATCAAGCTGACAGCATAATAGCTAAGAAGCCCTATTGTGAGCCTTGTTATCCTCGTCATAACAGGTATATCGGTCGAAAAACCAACATATCGCTTTTCAAGAATCCAGCCTATCAGAAAGCCAACACACCAACCAACACCTTTGAAAGTATCGTTTGCCATTTTTGTACCATCTACCAGCAGTTCACCTGCTTCGTTATAATCCGTCGGGTATGACTTGACCGCAGCAAATACCGCAACAGCAACAGCAGCAGCAATACCAATAAACGCCACCATTATGTCCTTTCCGGGATTCTTATCTACCCATGCGATCAGCTTTCCGGTCATCCACATCACGAGCAGTCCGGCCCCTGCACCTACCAGAATATCCTGAGGTGTATGCACACCCAGAAAATTACGGCTGAGTGCAATGAGTACAACAATAATACCCAGTGTGATACGAAGCCATTTTGATAACTCCTTGCGGATAGCACCGCCGCCGTACAAAGATGCGGCATTCATGCTGTGTCCGCTTGGAAAGGAATAACCGGTTGCCGCTGCCAACGCATCACTGTCAGGCACGATGCGTGCATCTCTGATCCAGGGACGATAGACACAAGCTGTCACCTTCAATAACCCATTTACCACTCTGTTTCCGCTCCAGCCCATTAAAAGGTATTTGCCGAATTCCTTGCTGACACACCAGTAGATCAGTGCAATTATGATCAACACTGTATTCATTTCACCGATGAAACTCATCTTCGTCATAAAATCTGTAAGACAAGCACCGACTCCGTTTCTGATTTCCTGCAAAATCAAAAGTATATCAATATCCATATCTTTACCTCCATTAAGTTCCGATTTGCTTTACAGAGTTCCCAGTTCTGCACATATCAATATTATACATCATAATCCCCGAAAAAGCAACAGCCGTGCAGCAAAATCAGACCAATAATAGTCCGAAGTTGCTGTCACGGCCGGAGGTTTATTATTTAACGAGAAATACGCCGGAGTGTGATAAAAGTGTTATCGTTTTTTGTAAATGACAAGCTCAGGCTCCTTGCCGTCCTTTTCGTAGGTACAGACCAGAATAAAATCCATATTCGCCAGCACCCCAAAGCACCGTTCACCGCCGAACTCGCACTCAAGCTGATTTCCAAGATAGGTAGTGTTATCATCAAGGAATTTCACAGTATTCCCGTTGGGGAGCCTGTAGGGCAGATTGACATAGCTTCCAACAAGAGCATTCAGCTTACAGACCTTCGGCATACCCTCGATCTGCAATGCGTTGATCTCATCTATCAATGTCTGCTTGAATCTTTCAAATTCTCCGCCATCCGAAAGCTGCTCATATCGTTTCCAATAGTCAAGCTGCGGCAGAGCTGACCTCAGATATTCTCTTACATCACCTTCGGAATGCTCAGTGCTCACCATATTCTTCACACATATCTCGATCAGGTCGTCCATATTACTGTACATATACTCGCCGTCGGCATAGCACCATTTGCAGTAGCTATCGTTGGGTGAGCCGTCCTTCTCATGACTGATAATATCATCTTCAAGCGGCATTCCGCAGCACTGACAGATAAGTTTTCTCGGAGAACCCAGTAACGTATTTATGGACACATTAAAAAGCTCTGAAAGCAGTTTCAGCGTTTCCGTGTTTGGTATAGTCTCACCTGTTTCCCAACGGCTTACCGCCTGCCTTGTGACAAAGATCTTATTCGCAAGCTCTTCCTGTGACATACCAAGCTTTATACGAAGCTCCTGAATTATATTTTTTGTTTCCATACTATCACCTCTCTTATATCATAGCATATATCAGGGGATACTGCAAGCAACTATCTGTTGCTTATCGGCATATTTCCCGGTACAG
>CACZQG010000341.1 GCA_902783235.1 uncultured Ruminococcus sp. | reverse complement strand
TTGATAATGCCAAAAAAGCCTGCGGCAGCAAGGCGTGTACTGCTCTTGATATAGGTCCCATAGGTCAGCTGCTGGAGCCTGCCGGCACCCTCAGATTTGAGGAGGCATATGATATATTCAAGGAACAGATCTTAGCGGGAAAAAAAGCTGATCTTATCGTATTTGAAACTATGACCGACCTGTATGAGCTGAAAGCGGCAGTACTGGCGGCAAAGGAAAACTCGGATCTGCCTATCCTCTGTACAATGACCTTTGAGGAAAATCAGCGAACCTTTACCGGATGCAGTATATCTGCAATGGCACTCCTTCTGAACGGGCTGGGAGTTGACGGTATGGGCATAAACTGCTCTCTGGGGCCCAAACAGCTGGTTCCTCTTTGCGATGAGCTTATGAAATGGACAGATCTGCCGGTGATACTCAAACCCAACGCAGGTCTTCCCGACCCTGTGACCAATCTTTATGATGTGGATGCTTTTGATTTTGCCCGGGAAATGACAAGGGCTGCGGAACACGGCGTAAAGCTTCTGGGCGGCTGCTGCGGTACAGATCCCCTGTTTATCAGCGAGCTGAAAAAAATGACTCTTACCGTTACTCCTGCAAGAAAAGCCGCAGTAAAGCGTTCAGCCATATGCTCTCCATCCAGAACAGTGGTGATAGACCAGCCACGCATTATAGGAGAGAGAATAAATCCTACCGGAAAAAAGCTTTTCAAGGAGGCTCTCCGCAATAACGATATGGGATATATACTCAATCAGGCTGTGGAGCAGATAAAGGCAGGAGCCGATATACTTGACGTAAATGTAGGACTTCCGGAGATAGATGAAAAGGAAATGATGGTACGCACGCTGAAGGAGCTGCAGGGCATAACCGATACTCCCCTGCAGATCGACTCTACAGTCCCGGAGGTTCTGGAGGCGGCACTAAGGGTTTACAACGGTGTCCCCATAGTAAATTCTGTAAACGGCGAGGAAAAATCGCTGGAGACCGTGCTTCCCCTTGTAAAAAAATACGGTGCCTGCGTAGTAGGTCTTACTCTGGATAAGGACGGCATACCTCCCAAAGCGGAAGCACGCTTTGAGATAGCAAAAAAAATACTTGCCAGAGCCCTGGAGTACGGTATACCCCGTGAACGTGTATTCATAGACTGTCTTACCCTTACTGCTTCTGCGGAACAGGCAGCAGTAATGGAGACCCTGAAAGCGCTCAGGCGTGTAAAGGAGGAGCTGGGACTGCACACCGTACTGGGAGTCTCAAATATATCCTTCGGACTGCCTAACCGCCCTCTGGTAAATCAGAACTTTCTGACTATGGCAATGACCTACGGGCTTGACCTGCCCATCATCAATCCCAACATAGACGCTATGACAGGTGCGGTAAGAGCCTTTAAGCTGCTTACCAACATTGACAAAAACTCGGTGGATTTCATTGCAGCCTACAATGCTGCTCCCGGAACAGCTGCGCCTGCCGTCAGCGGAAATAAAGACCGGGACATGACACTGGGGTATGCCATAGAGAACGGCCTCAAGGACGAAAGTGCCCGGCTTACAGCAAAAATGCTGGAAACTGCCGATTCCATGGAAATAATCAACGAAACTCTCATACCTGCACTGGACAGAGCCGGTGAACAGTTTGAGAAGGGTAAAATATTCCTGCCTCAGCTGATCCTTACAGCCGGTGCGGCGCAGGCAGCCTTCGGAGTGATCCGTGAAAAAATGATGCAAAGCTCATCCGCCCCCGTAAGCAAGGGAAAGATCGTTCTTGCTACAGTTAAGGGGGATGTTCACGACATAGGCAAAAACATAGTAAAGGTACTTCTGGAAAACTACGGCTATGATGTAATAGATCTGGGCAAGGATGTGCCCTGTGAGGATGTGGTGAAAGCTGCTGTTGAGCATAAGGTAAAGCTTGTGGGACTTTCGGCTCTTATGACCACTACCCTTGTCTCTATGGAGGAGACCATAAAGCTGCTCCACGAAAACAATGTGCCCTGCAAGGTCGTGGTGGGCGGCGCAGTTCTCACCCCTGAATATGCACAGCAGATACACGCCGACTTCTACGCAAAGGATGCAAAGGAAACAGTGGATATCGCCAAACAGATCATAGGATAAAATCAAACAAATTGAAAGGGTCGCTTTCTGAAGAAAGCTTGGCAAAGACTTTTAGTTTCGCTCGTAGGTTCGGAGTAATTGCAGCTATGAGCACGAAGAGCAGCT
>CACZQG010000340.1 GCA_902783235.1 uncultured Ruminococcus sp. | reverse complement strand
GAGGCACATCTGGCGTACATAATCGCTCAGGGTTTTTACGTTTGCCCGTGCCATATTGCGTTTGATAGTCCGCATTTCATCTTCATCAACGAAGACTTTTAGCTGAATGTTTCGTGTTCGGTTTGCTGTGTGTGTACTCATACTTGTTCACCTTTCCTTTGAATTTTATTTTTGTCTTTTCAAAAACGGGTTTGGGTGTCCCAAGAGCGCTCCGAAAATCGCGCGAGATAGCCCGTTGTGTACACACGGGCGTTGCTTGCTGGCCAGTCCAACCCCATTTAAGACAGCGTGATTTTGGAGACAAACTCCCGTTTTTGTATTCACATTATACACCGGGCAATTCATTGAGTCAATCGGGAGTTTTCACAAATAAGACACCCTGTAAACCGCCCTGTTTCTACCTCGGAGAACAAATGTGTACACATTGATAAGATATGAAAGATTGATGTAAACAAACACGTTTTTTTCTTTATGAAAGTTTTGTGAAAACGTGAAATGATGATGCGAAAAAAGTATTGATAATTATTAGTAGGTATGATATAATATAAGTGAATTTTCAAATGTCTTTCTTGATTTTACATTGTATGATAGTTATTTTTTGGAGTGTATTAATATGAGTAAAAAGAATACTAAAAATAGAAATAAGTAAACTAATTTTTCTTGGACAAACAAATATGATCTTCTAAATCAATTAGGCGGAGGAGGGAATGGCGATGTATATCTTGTAAAAAGAAAAAGCGATAATGAACAGTTTGCGTTAAAACAATTAAGGAATCCTAATAAGATAAATGCTGAAAGAAAAAGGCGGTTTTTAAATGAGATAAAAATTGTTACAGATCACTCTCAATCAATCAAAGGAATCATTCCAATAATCGATTCTTCAGAAAGCAATTATTGGTATGTAATGCCGATAGCTGATGAATGTATGACATACATAGAAAATAATCAAACCCAAAATGAAAATGATAATATTATCAATATAATTAATGGTGTCATACAGCTTTGTGAAACCTTGGAAAAGTTACATAATAAAAACATATCACATAGAGACATAAAACCTTCAAATATATATTTTTATGATGGAAGGTATTCCTTTTCAGATTTTGGTTTAGTAGGCATTTCTGAAGGCACTCAACATTTTACTCGTTCAGATAAAGGACTAGGGGCTATTTTTACCATTGCCCCCGAAATGAAAAGGAATCCCAAAAAAGCTGATGGGAAAAAAGCTGATGTTTTCTCTTTAGCCAAAACAATGTGGATGTTCTTATCTTCGGATGAAAAAGGGTTTGATGGAGTATATAACTACTTAGATCGTAGTCATAGTCTGAGTTATATAAATAAATACAGACATACTCATCTTGTAGAAATTCACGAATTATTAAAAGCTGCTACAGATAATGATCCAAATAATCGTCCCTCAATAAAACAGTTTAAGGAAACTTTGATAGAGTGGTTAAATATATTCGGCGATCCACAAAAATCTCAAATCAGTGATTGGCTGTTTTTAGAAAAACAATTATTTGGGACATATCCTCCTAAAACTGCTATTTGGGATAATTGCGAGCAAATCGTAGATATTCTGAACATTATCGGTACAACTCCTGCTTTTAACCATATGCTTTTATCATCCAATGGTGGTGAAGACTTCAAGTTTGCAAAACTATCAAATGAAGAATCTTGTATTGAGCTGTATGATGATTTATTATGTAGAATTATAAAACCCAAAAGGCTTATTTATGAAGGCTTCGATAATAATTGTGAATGGAATTATTTTCTGTTAGAATTAGATGAATTAAAGCCTATACTCTCTGATAATGCATTTGGAATAGAAAAATTGGTAGAAGATTCCCCCGCACATTATGTTTCTGCATCAGCAGCTCAATATGGCGTATATGATTACGATTCTGGCAAAAAGCTTCCCGATGGTTATAAGGAAGTATATAGGCACACAAAAGGCAAATTATTATTTGTAATGAAATTCGGACCATATAATCACATATCAGCAACTTATGATGGTAGACATGGCTCATGTGAAAGTTTTGACTTTAGGAAACATATAGAGGATCTAATTGAATTATATGCTAAAATATATGATGAAGCCAAAAAAATAAAAGAACTATCTGACTTAAATGAAATTGAACTCATGCATAAAATACTATCATTGGATGTATTTCAAAATAATCCATATGAAAAACAAAATGATGATATGTATGATAAGGATAAAGTAAAAAGAGTGTATTCTGATAAAAAGCTAAGCAAGGAATACCTTAAAGAAAAACATGCATCCATATGTTTCAAGGATCTATTTCCTCAAGAGGCTATTGAAAGCGATAATGAAACAATCATTTTTTACTTTGCATATAATAATCCCGGTAGTTCTTCATTTAGCTTTCTATTAGATAAAGGCGAATATATAGCTGTTGATGGATACATAAAGCATTTTGATGCTCCTTCAAGTGAAAAGTGCTTTCATATAAGCAATAGAAATATGGCTACTGAACTTGTAAAAGGATTTAATAATCATATTCGTTGTTTTCTGGAGCAGAATAATTTAAAGCCGTTGGAAGACTATCAAAATCCAGTATCAATAGAATCGAGAAGGATTGGCAAGCCTACACACCTATTCAAACGTTCTGAAATCGAAGAATTAATGCGTAATGCCGATGACCGTGTAGACAATCAAATGGTAATTGATGAAAATGGATATGCAAAGATTATTGGCAGATATGATAATGGGCACCTATATCCAGTGCGTATTGAAACATGGGATTCCGGAAATAATTATGTTGGTAAATACTCTGATTTAACAACATTAGATGATGTCTATATGATGTTGTTAGAAGGATGGTATTGTTATTTATGTTCCAACAAAAATGTTTACATGGATCATTATGTTGATGCTAACGATGAAAAAACATTGATAGAAAAGATAAAATCATTTTACTAAAATCACTAAGAAATTTACGCAGAAAATTTCTGTAGTAGATTATTCAAAAGTCGCATGAAAATTGGGATTCAAATTAAATGAATTATAAAAAGTCCTTACCGAAAATGTAAGGACTTTTCCGTATAACCCGACAATTGCAAGTTCATACTATAAATATACCCGTATTCGGCTTATTTTCGCATTGATTTTGCGAGATTTTTGCAAAATCATATTGACGCAAGTGCTATGATATGATACAATAATATTAATAGACTTTGCGAATTTCTTGCAAAATGGAGGTAATAATTATGCTTTTGGAGTTCAAAACCAAGAATTACAAGTCTTTTGCTGATGAAATGGACTTTATGATGTCACCTGCACCCAAGCAAAAAGGACTTGATTATAGCATTCAGACCACAAAGATAGGCTCTAAGACCTACAGGTCGCTCTGCTCGGCTGTCGTTTACGGTGCAAATGCTTCGGGCAAGACCAACATTATAGGTGCGTTGGACACAATGAAAGCCATTGTTATGCGAGGTAACATCAAAAACTTCGATGCTCCCTCGTCACTGAACGCTGCGTCGTCTATGCTGGAGCTTATCCCCAACTGCAATACAAGCTCTGTTCCCGTATCTTTCAGTATAAAATTTATTGAAAACGGCTTGCTGATCGAGTATTCCATTACGGCTGATCTGGGCGATTTTCTCCAAAAAGACCATACAAGAAAAATACTGGAGGAAAAGCTGTCAGTCAACGAAAAAATTATCTTTTCAAGGACAGATAAGCTGGAGATCACTCTCCCTGCCTGCGTAAAAAATCTGCTGAATTCAAATATCAAAAGCATCAGCCAGCAGATGAGAGATATTGCGGAAAACAGTCTGAATGACGATGAACTTTTCCTCAATAACGGGTTTAAAAATGTTTTTTCAAAACAGCTTGTGGCTCTTATTCTCGGTTGGTTTGAAAAGAAGCTTATGGTAGTTATCCGTTCCGACAGGTTAAGGATAATGCAGAAGTTCCCCGATGCCAAAGAGAACACCGTTTACGTTGAGAAAACGCTCAATGATGCCTCAAAAATATTCGGCATAAACTCCAATGACCTCGGTTATAAGACCGCTTCTGACGGTGATGACGCGGAGCTGTGTTCTATCTTCAAGGACAAAAAAGCTACGATACCTGCTGAGATGTTTGAGTCCTACGGCACGGTAAGGTTCGTCAATGAGTTTCCTCTTGTGCTTAATGCTCTGAAAAACGGCGGTACGCTTGTAGTAGACGAGTTTGATGCCTCGATACACCCTATGGCTCTGATGAATCTGATAAATATATTCCATAATGACGAGATAAATGTCAATAAAGCACAGCTCATTTTCAACACCCATAATCCGATATTCCTCAATGCTTCGCTGTTCAGGCGTGACGAGATAAAATTCGTGGAGCGTGATGATAATACCAACAACAGTATCCATTATGCGTTGTCCGATTTCAAAACTGCCGACGGTATCCGCAGCGGTGAGGACTACATGAAAAATTATTTCGTAAATCGCTACGGTGCGATAAAGGACGTTGACTTCTCAGGACTTATAGCGCAAATAATCAAGGAAAAGGAGGTGCAGAGAAGTGAGTGAACGCAAGGAAAAAAGGCAGTATACTCTTACCGTTGAGGGCGAAACCGAGAAAATGTATTTTGAATGGCTGCAAAAGGAGATAAACGCTTCACAGGATGCAAAATACAAGGTAAACATTAATGCAAGTGTTCAGCCGTACCCATTCTCCTACATTAAACGCCTTAATGCGATATCTACTTCTAAAGTCGTCCATATATGTGATGTGGAAGGCAACAGCAAGGAAGATGAAGAAAAATTTCACTGTGTATTATCGGAGTTAAAGGACGCTAAAACCCAGATAGGCATACCTTGTGAGCTTGGATACAGCAATCTTACCTTTGAGTTATGGCTGATACTGCATAAGCAGGACTGTACAGCTCCGCTTGCAGACAGGACAAAGTACCTTGCACCCATTAATTCGGCGTTCTGTGAGCAGTTCAGCTCTCTCAAAAGCTATAAGGAGAGGAAGAATTTTGAACGATGTCTATCTAAGCTTGATTTTTCAGACGTTAAAAACGCTGTCAAACGAGCAAAAAGGATAGAAGAAAACAACAAGGAATTCGGAAAACTTACAAAATTTAAAAATTTTAGCTATTATGCAAATAACCCCGCACTTTCTATATGGAAGATAGTCGAGGAGATATTAAAAGAGTGCCTAAAGTAATCTCTACATAAAAAACAGCAGACACCTATTTTCAAGGTATCTGCCGTTCATTTTATTTTGCGTGGAATACGAGGTAAATATAGATGTTTTTGTGCGCCGTTTGTGCGCCATGGCATTAAAAATCAGCCTCAAATGATTATAAACTGATAAACGTTAAATGCCATAAACGTCGTAAATACGCCACTTTTGTTATAATAGAAAAAGTTAATAATTCTACCCGGAGTCATTGGTAAGGAAGAGGTCGACGGTTCAAGTCCGTTAAACAGCTCCATCTTATGACTATAAAATAGATGTCATGTCTTTAAAGCCCGTATTTACGGGCTTTTTTGGCGTTTTGACACCGAAATTTTTTATATGAAAACCATAGATGTCATTTGCCCGTTTTTTAGTAAAAGAGGGATTTGAACCATCACTACCGATGATTTGAACCTTGATTTT
>CACZQG010000339.1 GCA_902783235.1 uncultured Ruminococcus sp. | reverse complement strand
TGTTTGCTATATAATCTGAGGGATGTGGATGGCTACGTTCCCTACAAATGTGTTGTGTAACTATTTTGTAAAAATTGATTTCCGTGCGATTTGCTGAAATACTATTGACAAAATCCGATTTTTGTTGTAAAATAGTATTTGATTATGTATGCAGAATATGCTTCCGGCATTTTTCTGCTTTAAAGCTATAGATACTATATAAAAAACAAGGGTATCTGTGTATAATATTCTATTATAGTAAAGGCGGATTAAGGTAATGGGAATTTTCGGTAAAATTTTTGGCTCCTACAGCACAAGAGAGCTTGCACGAATAGAACCTATAAAGGAAAGTGTACTGGCACTTGATGAAGAATACAGCAAGCTGACCGATGCCGAGCTGAAAAGCAATACTCAGAAGTTCAAAGACAGACTGGAAGCAGGCGAGACTCTGGACATGATACTTCCTGAGGCACTTGCTACTGTTCGTGAGGGCGCATACAGAGTACTTGGAAAAAAGCCCTTCCCTGTACAGATCATTGGTGCCATCGTTCTTCATCAGGGACGTATAGCAGAAATGAAAACAGGTGAAGGTAAAACACTGGTTGCCTGTGTTGCTTCATATCTGAACGGTCTTTCAGGCAAGGGCGTTCACGTTGTTACCGTAAACGATTACCTTGCTAAAACACAGTCCGATGAAATGGGTAAGGTACTCAGATTCCTGGGACTTACAGTCGGCTGTATCCTTCACGGTCTTACCAATGATGAAAGAAGAGCCGCATATAACTGCGATGTCACTTATGCTACAAATAATGAGCTGGGCTTTGACTACCTGCGTGACAACATGGTCATCTATGCTAAGGACAGAGTTCAGAGACAGCCGAACTTTGCTATTGTGGATGAGGTGGACTCCATCCTTATAGACGAAGCAAGAACACCTCTTATCATTTCGGGCAGAGGCGACAAATCCACTGAGCTTTATGATATAGCAGATAAATTTGTTCAGACACTCACCTCCACTACCGTTGTAGAGATAGACGACAAGGAGGATCAGGATGAAGCCAACGAGGATGTTGACTACATCATAGATGAAAAGGCAAAGACAGCCACCATCACCAGAAGAGGTGTAAAGAAGGCAGAAAAATATTTTGCAGTTGATAACCTTATGGATCCCGACAATATGACCCTTCTGCACCACATCAATCAGGCACTTAAAGCACACGGAGTTATGCACAATGATATTGACTACGTTGTAAAGGACGGAGAGGTCATCATCGTTGATGAATTCACAGGCCGTCTTATGCTGGGCAGACGATTCAATGACGGACTTCACCAGGCTATCGAAGCCAAGGAGGGAGTCAAGATCGCTCACGAATCAAAAACACTGGCTACTATCACCTTCCAGAACTATTTCCGTCTGTACAAAAAGCTGTCCGGTATGACAGGTACGGCTATGACCGAGGAGGACGAGTTCAGAGAGATCTACAAGCTGGACGTTATCGCTATCCCCACAAACAGACCTGTTATCCGTATAGATCATAATGACCACGTTTACCGTACCGAGGCAGGCAAATACAAGGCTATCATCGAACAGATAAAGGAATGTAACGCCAAGGGTCAGCCTGTACTGGTAGGTACCATATCCATTGAAAAGTCAGAGCTTCTTTCCTCAATGCTGAAAAGAACAGGCATAAAGCATGAGGTACTCAATGCTAAGCAGCACGCAAGAGAAGCAGAGATCGTTGCGCAGGCAGGTAAGTCCGGTGCAGTTACCATCGCTACCAACATGGCAGGTCGTGGTACAGATATCATGCTGGGCGGTAATGCCGAATTCAAGGCTAAAGCCGAGATGAGAAAGAAGGAATATGACGAAGACCTTATAAATGAGGCTGTAGGCTTTGCTGATACCGACGATCAGGAGGTACTGGCAGCAAGAGCTGTTTACAAGGAGCTTTATGATAAATTCAATGCCGAGATAAAGGAAAAGGCTAAGGACGTTAAGGCAGCAGGCGGTCTTTTCATAATCGGTACCGAGAGACATGAATCAAGACGTATCGACAACCAGCTGAGAGGACGTTCCGGCCGTCAGGGCGACGAGGGCGAGAGCAGATTCTTCCTCTCTGTTGAAGATGATCTTATGAGAATATTTGCAGGTGACAGACTTGAAAACATGATGAATACACTGAATGTTGACGAGGATACACCTATTGAGAGCAAAATGCTTACAAGAGTTATCGAATCCTCTCAGAAAAAGGTAGAGGGCAGAAACTTTGCTATCAGAAAGAATGTCCTCAATTACGACGATGTTCTCAACAAGCAGCGTGAGATCATATATACTCAGCGTTCACAGGTGCTGGATGGTGAGGATCTCCATGAATCTGTACTTAACATGATGCATGACGTTGCCTATGATACCACCAACGGATATCTGGGTGATGAGGTAGACAGAGAAACATGGAATCTTATCGGTCTTAAAGAGCATTTCCTGGGCTGGGTACTTCATGATGAAGATCTGGATTACGAAGAGGATCAGCTTGATGATGTTTCCAGAGAGTCCATAGCAAAAATAATCGAGGATCGTATGCTGGAGATATACACTCAGAAGGAAGCGGATTTCGGTCATGATATGCTCAGAGAGCTGGAGAGAGTGTTCCTTCTGAAGGTAGTAGATACAAAATGGATGAACCACATCGACGATATGGCAGAGCTGAAAAAGGGTATCGGTCTCCGTGCCTTTGGTCAGAAAAACCCTGTTGTTGAATACAGATATGAAGGCTTTGAAATGTTCGATGCTATGGTTGAGTCCATTCGTGAAGATACAGTAAGAATGCTGCTTACAGTAAGAGTACAGCAGAATGCTGCTCCCATACAGCGTGAACAGGTAGCAAAGCCTGATGCACCCAATGCAGGAGCAACAAGAACAGTCAAAAACAAGCCAAACCCCAATGACCCTTGTCCCTGCGGTTCCGGCAAAAAATACAAGCAGTGCTGTGGTCTGAACGACGAATAATATAGCTTTCTATAAAGGGGATGTCCTCAACGGCAGGATATCCCCATATTTAGAATGTATAAATCTATTCAGCCTTCGCTCACGAATATTCGGTTAGCTTGTGGCAACACCTTAATAAGCACACCCAAAGGGTGGCTATAGGATGTTGACCTGAACATAGCCATCGCTATTTCCGTGCAGCCGGGGCTTATGATCCGGAGGTGAAGAATGAAATTCAAGTGGCTGAAAAAAATATTTAACAGAAATCTGCTGGTACTGCTCATTCTGCTGTTGCAGGTGATCTTTATACTGACCTTCTTTTTTAAGCTGCACGAATATTCAAGCCTTATCTACGGAGCACAGACTGTGCTGTCAGTGATACTTGTTGCATACGTTATAAATCGAGAAGAGACAAACCCGTCCTACAAGCTATCCTGGTCTATAGTTGTAATGCTGATACCCATTGTGGGAGCATTTCTTTACATATTCTTTCATTCTCAGCTGGGCAGATCCTTTTTCTATGAAAAAAAGAACAGGGTCATTAAAAAAACCGCTCCTCTGATCCCACAAAATCCATATGTACTTGAAGCTCTTACAGATGAGAATATAGATCAGGGCAGACTGGCAAACTATATCAGCAAATTCGGCGGCTATCCCGTCTACCGGAACACAGAGCTTAAATATTTTTCTGTAGGAGAAGAAAAGTTTAAGGTGCTTCTGAGAGAACTGCGTAAAGCAAAAAAATATATCTTCATGGAGTACTTTATAATCGACGAGGGAGAAATGCTGCATAAGGTCCTGGATATTCTGGAACAGAAGGCCCGGGAGGGCATTGATGTCCGCATACTCTACGACGGTATGGGCACACAGATACACCGACCGGGCAAATTCAAAAAAATGATCGAGGACAAGGGAATAAGATGCCGTGTTTTCAACAGCTTCCGTCCCCTGCTCACTTCTGTACAGAACAACCGTGACCACCGAAAAATAGTATCTATTGACGGTATTACCGCCTTTACAGGCGGGATCAATATAGCTGATGAGTATATCAACCGTATCCAGCGATTCGGACACTGGAAGGACACAGCTATAATGGTAAAAGGTGAAGCCGCATGGAGCTTTACTGTAATGTTCCTGCAAATGTGGGACTATAAGAGCAAACGCCTGGCAGATTATGAAAAATTCATCCCGGATCTGGAACACTCACGCCAGTATGACGGCTTTATACAGCCCTACGGCGACTCACCTACCAATACCGAACAGACAGGCAAACACGTTTATTTTGACATTATAAACAAGGCAAAGGATTACGTTTATATAACCACCCCATATTTTATTGTTGACAATGAAATGATGACCGCCCTTATGTTTGCGGCAAAAAGCGGCGTTGATGTAAAAATAATCGTTCCCCATATTCCCGACAAAAGATATGTTAATGTATTGGGCTGGAACTACTATCAGGAGCTAACAAAGCATGGGGTAAAGATATATGAATATATGCCGGGATTCATTCACGCTAAAAATTTCGTGTCCGACGATGAAACAGCGGTAGTGGGAACTATCAACATGGACTACAGAAGCCTGTATCTTCACTTTGAATGTGCGGCAGTTATGTACCGTACAAAAACTGTTTCAGATATTAAGCTGGATTTTTTGAATACTCTTGCAAAATCACGGGAGATCACCCTGAAGGATTGCAAAAACCGACCTCTTCTTACTAAGATCGCATCCGGATTCCTGCGAATGATAGCCCCCATGCTGTAATTATTGATCCCCCAACTAAATCTTGAATTTTCTGCTTGTCTAAATACTGAACTTCTGCGTCGGAAAGGCTTGAAATACGCCAGTA
>CACZQG010000338.1 GCA_902783235.1 uncultured Ruminococcus sp. | reverse complement strand
ATTGGTGACGAGCTAATGAAAGAGCTAATTGTTTTTATCATTTGCTATATAACCTGCGGGATGTAGATGGCTACGTCCTCTACAAATTTGTTGTGTAACTATTTTGTAAAAATTGATTTCCGTGGAACGCATTTTATAAATATTGACAATTATTTATATTTATGTTATAATATTATTGTATAAGCAGATATAGTATTTAACGTCGGAGCAATGCATGATAAACTTGCTTGATCATACTGTGACGACTGTTGCCATCCCGGAGAGTATCGCTCCTTATGGCTATCATATCTGACTGTATAATTTTTACCTCGATGTCAAGATGTATGGCAGCATACTTCTGATCCAAAGAGGAAGGAGGAATCATGTGTACACGAGTTGCCGTAATGGCTATCGTCGTAGATGACCAGAATTCCACCGGCAAGCTTAATTCTCTGCTCCATGATTATGGAAAATTCATAATCGGAAGAATGGGGATACCCTATAAAGCAAAGAATATAAGCATAGTATCTGTTGCCATAGATGCACCGCAGGATACTATTTCATCTTTAGCGGGAAAGCTGGGAAATATCGACGGTATAAGCGTAAAAACCGCATACTCCAATGTATACGGTAATGAAACATCTGACGGAAAGAAGCTCTGACCCAAAGAAAGGAATTTGAAAATGGCAAATTATGATCCGAAATCACTCAAAGCAGAAGAATTTATCAATCATGAGGAAATTTTAGAGACTATCAGGTATGCTCAGGAGCATAAAAATGATCTTGCTCTTATAGACGAAATACTTGAAAAAGCCAAGCCTCAGAAAAAAGGAAACGGATATGTCTGTTCCGGACTCAGTCACAGAGAAGCATCTGTTCTTCTCGCCTGTGAGGATCCCGAGAGAATAGACAAAATGTACAAGCTGGCAAAGGAGATAAAGCTTGCATTTTACGGAAACCGTATAGTAATGTTCGCTCCCCTTTATCTTTCAAACTACTGTGTCAATGGATGTGTTTACTGTCCATATCATATGAAGAATAAACACATTGCAAGAAAAAAGCTGACTCAGGAGGAAATAAGGGCTGAGGTCATTGCATTACAGGATATGGGTCACAAGAGACTGGCTATCGAAGCCGGTGAAGACCCTGTAAACAATCCCATCGAATATATACTGGAATGTATAGACACTATTTATTCCGTCCATCATAAAAACGGCGATATAAGACGTGTAAATGTCAACATTGCCGCAACAACTGTTGAAAACTATAAAAAACTCAAAGACGCAGGTATAGGTACCTACATCCTTTTCCAGGAGACCTACAATAAAAAAAGCTATCTTGAGCTTCATCCCACAGGTCCAAAGCATGATTATGACTATCATACCGAGGCTATGGACAGAGCAATGGAGGGCGGTATAGATGATGTGGGACTGGGTGTACTCTTTGGTCTGGAAGGCTATAAATATGAATTTGCCGGACTTCTTATGCACGCAGAGCATCTTGAAGCAGTACATGGAGTAGGACCGCATACCATCAGTGTACCAAGAGTAAAGCACGCAGATGACATTGATCCCGATGTATTTGATAACAGTCTGTCCGATGAAATGTTCAAAAAAATAATAGCCTGCATCAGGATAGCTGTACCTTACACCGGTATGATAATTTCCACAAGAGAAAGTGAAAAGGTGAGAGGTGAGGTACTGGAGCTGGGTATTTCCCAGATAAGCGGTGCTTCAAGGACCTCAGTAGGAGGATATACCGAGGAGGAAAGACCCCACGATTCCGAGCAGTTTGATGTTTCCGATCAGCGTACTCTGGATGAAGTGGTAAACTGGCTTATGAAGCTGGGATTCATCCCATCCTTCTGCACTGCCTGCTATAGAGAGGGCAGGACCGGAGACAGATTTATGAGTCTTTGTAAAAACGGACAGATACTCAACTGCTGTCACCCCAACGCCCTGATGACACTGACAGAATACCTTGTAGACTATGCCTCGGAGGATACAAAGAAAACAGGTTATGAGCTTATAGAAAAGGAGCTTGAAAAGATCCCCACAGAAAAGGTAAAAAATATCGCAGCAGAGCATATTGAGGATATAAAGAGATCAAACAAGAGAGATTTCAGATTCTGAGTTTATCCACTCAAATCACTACAGGAGATGGAAAATCATGAATTTAAACAGCACCCCTTCCGGTGAAAGACCTCATATTGCATTTTTCGGCATGAGAAATGCAGGAAAGTCCAGCGTAGTGAATGCTGTCACAGGTCAGTCCTTATCTCTGGTATCTGATATTGCAGGTACTACCACCGATCCTGTTTCAAAGGCAATGGAAATACTGCCGCTGGGTCCTGTTGTAATAATTGACACTCCGGGTATAGACGATGTTGGTATGCTCGGAAAAATGCGTGTTGAAAGAGCGATAAAGGCTATGGACAAGGCTGATGCAGCAGTCATAGTGATAAACAGCGAAACAGGAAAAACTCAGGGGGACAAAGAGCTTGAAAAAAAATTAAAAGCAAAAAATATCCCATATATACTGGCTTACAATAAATGCGATGTTAAAAATATCAGTATCTCCACAGAAAATGAGATCTGCATAAGTGCCAGAACAAATGAGGGTATAAACAAGCTCAAGGATATGATAGCCGGGCTTATTAATGATAAAAAGCCTGAAAAGCCCCTTGTATCGGATCTTATCTCAAAAAATGAAACAGCGGTTTTAGTAATACCCATAGATGCTGCTGCACCAAAGGGAAGACTGATACTTCCTCAACAGCAGGTTTTACGTGATCTTTTAGATAACGGTGCTATGGGGATAGTTACCCAGGTGGAACAGCTGGAAATGACTCTTGCAAATCTTAAATCTCCCCCAAAGCTGGTTATTACCGATTCACAGGCATTCAAGGAGGTTGACCGGATCGTTCCGGAAGAAATATCCCTTACCTCATTTTCTATACTTTTTGCCAGATATAAAGGTGAACTTGATACACTGACTATGGGAGCGGACAAGCTGAATGATATAAAGGACGGAGACAGGATACTTATTTCCGAAGGCTGTACGCATCACCGACAGTGCGGTGACATCGGAACGGAAAAGCTTCCTAAGCTTATCCGAAAATTCACAGGCAAACAGATACAGTTTTCCTTTACCTCAGGTACGGAGTATCCCGATGATCTGAGTGAATATAAGCTGAATATCCACTGCGGCGGCTGTATGCTCAACGAACGTGAAATGAGATCACGCATTCAACGTGCTGTTGATGCAGATCTGCCCATAACCAATTACGGAATTGCAATAGCAAAAATGAACGGTATTCTTAACAGATCCCTTTCACCGTTTAAACCATCATTATAATATGGAGGTAGATATGAAAATAACACTTAACCCCGATGAAGAGATAGTTAAAACCGTAAAAGAGGGACTTAAAAGAACAGGCGGCTACTGTCCCTGCCGCATCCAGCGCACTGAGGAATATAAGTGTATGTGTCAGGAATTCAGACAGCAGATAGATGATCCGGACTTTGAAGGGTTCTGTCATTGTATGCTGTATTATAAAAATAAATAAGGAGGTCATGTCATGGCAGAATTAAAGATCACGGCAGGAAATTTTGACAGAGAGGTTAAAAGAGAAGAAAAGCCTGTGCTTTTAGATTTCTGGGCAGACTGGTGCGGTCCCTGCAAAATGCTTTCTCCAAAGGTATCACAGATCGCAAATGAATATGTGAGCAAGATCAAGGTGGGAAAGGTCAATGTGGATGAAGAACCCGAGCTTTCCAACAGCTTCGGAGTTCAGAGCATACCTATGCTGGTACTTATGAAAAAAGGACAGATCATCGCATCTTCTATCGGTAATCAGTCTATCGAGAATATTAAAAAGCTCATTGATGATAATATCTGACAAAATATTGCTCAATGTGTATGACCACATAAATGAGTTCCCGGTAAAGGCTGCACTGATATAGAAGTTTTATGCCATAGTATTTCTGATATTCAGTCAGAAGTACTATGGCGTTTCTATTGACAGTACAGAGATGATGTGATATGATTGTTACTGACAAAAATCGAAATTTATAATCCTTATTTGGAATTTGCTTTTTGCTCTTGTATCCCATGATGTTCTATTTATTTTGT
>CACZQG010000337.1 GCA_902783235.1 uncultured Ruminococcus sp. | reverse complement strand
TATTTCAAGCCTTTCCGACGCAGAAGTTCAGTATTTAGACAAGCAGAAAATTCAAGATTTAGTTGGGGGATCAATATTATTCAAAAGCGATTTCCACCGTATCACTGTTTACATAGTTGTTTTTAGCATCGTATGCTGTAACGTATACTTCATAATCTGTTTCGGGAACTGTTTCCGGAACATATTTGGTGCCTGTCAGCTTATCTGAGGTCACCTCAGTTCCGTTGTTTATTATAGTGACTGTGTATGAAACTGCATTTTCCACCTTGTTCCAGGTAATAACGCCGTCCTCATCAACGCTTATCTCGGTGATCTCACCCAGCTTTAACGACGGATCCTCTCCTTTACCCTTTACAGTAACATTTTTACTCTTAGCACTGTTTCCGGCTGCATCATAAGCTGTTACATACACCTCATAGTCTGAAACAGGTATCACTTCCGGAGCATAGCTGTTTACTGTAAGAGGCTCAGAAATGAATTCTTCATCCTCTGATACTACAGTTACCCTATAGGATACAGCATTATTTGTGCTGTTCCATGTAATAAGTCCGTTTTCATCAACGCTTACACCTGTAACCTCTCCCAGCTTTGCAGGATCCTCCGGGACTGTGACCTTGTAAATATCACTTACAGCATAATTACCCTCACTGTCATATGATGTTATATATACTTCATACGATGTTTTGGGAACTGACACAAACTTATAATTTGTTCTGCTGATTTTGGGTGTTGTAACGGTCTTTCCGTTGGAGACTCTGGAGACTGTATAATAAACTGCCTCCTCACCTGCGGTCCAGGTCACATTCCCCTCTTCATCAACATTTATATCAGTTGCCTTACCCGGTGCTTCCGTAATATCTCCTCCGGGAGTCACGGTAACAGTATCACTTCTCACAGAATTTCCTTTGCCGTCATAAGAGGTAACATACACCTGGTACTCAGTCAGAGGCACCGACACAAATTTATAATTAGTATTATATATCATAGGAGTAGTAGTGCTTTTACCATCTGACACTCTTGTCACCTTATAGGAAACGGCACAGCCCAGCTCCTGCCATGTTACATTTCCTCCGGCATCCACCTGCAGATCTGATGCTTTTTCAAGCTGACTGCTCTTAACATTATAAATATCACTGACACGGAAGCTGTCATTCTTATCATATGCTGTAATGTACACCTGATAAGCAGTCTCGGGTACAGTCTGGAACTGATATGTAGTAGCCTTTATCTTAGGAGTAGTGACCTCCTTGCCATCAGATATCCTGGTCACTGTATAATAAACTGCATTGGACACAGCATCCCATGTAACAAGACCGTTGCTGTCAACAGATATATTCTGAGGCTTGCCAAATCCGCTGTTATTATTCTTAACAAGAACAGATTCACTCACTGTAGAAGCGCCTGATTTGTCATAAGCAGTTACATAAACATAAAAATCTGTCTCGGGAACAACAGCCAGCTTATACATAGTATCAGTTATCTTTCCGCTGGTATATGAAGTTCCGTCCACTACTCTTGTAACACGGTAATACGAGGCATTATACGCAGGATCCCATGATACATTACCGTTGATATCCGCAGCAACATTTGTCACTCTGCTAAGAGAATCCCCATTGCCTACAATAACAGAACCGCTGTTCATCACAGGGCGCAGATATGTATTGCCATTTTTGCTATGGGTACTCAATATCTGTACAGGCTCGGTTGTACTGCCCGACTGATTAATAAGCTTTATAGGATAGACCCCGGATGTAGTGTCCTTGATATGGAATTTCAAAGTACATACAGGCTTCTGTGTATCCACCTTCATATTGCCCCTGACTGCCATGAACATTACTGTATCGCCCTTGCAGCCGAACATACCGCCGCTGAGGCCGGTGCCCCTTTCAATTGCCGCAAGACTCAGGGCTGATGTATTGTATGATACCTTGAAGCACAGCTTATATATGCCATTAGGTACTGCCTTTTCCTCCGGGATAAGATATACCGGTACAGAAACATCCTCTCCCTTTTCGCTCTTAACACTTTTTTCAGCCATGATCTCGGCAGTTCCGTCATATACCGCTTCTGCCTCCGCAATGATAGTGCCGTACATATCGCCTTTGCCGAAGACCTCCATGCCTCCCACGCAAGCTGTCGCCATGACTGCACCGCTGATAACTGCGGATAATAATCTTGCCTTAGCTTTCATAAAAATATCCCTCCTGATATGAATTGCTACTTTTTATACATTATTATTATATCACATTTCGTCAATGATTTCAACAAATCTGCCATAGCATATTTTTCTTTTTGTAATTACATACATATTTAAACACAGCAGTTTATTTAATATTACGATATGATCCTTAGCTTTTGCCATAAAAAAATCGGGATCGTTTCCGATCCCGATGATATTATGTTTATTAGTTTGTCTTGATAGTACCCTTTGCAAGAGCGCTTGCGATAGCTGCTGCATCACGAACGTTTACCTTGCCGTCCTTGTTGTAGTCAGCACAGATTGAGCACTTCAGTGAGTCTACTGTACCCTTTGCAAGAGCACTTGCAATTGTAGCACAGTCACGTACATTTACCTTGCCATCCTGGTTAGCATCACCGATAAGATGCTCATCGCTGCTGCCTGCACCTACTGTAATAGTACCCTGTTTGATAGTAGGTGTAAGGTATGTTGTCTTATCCATAGACTGGAGGTGAATGATCTGGATAGGATCGCTCTCACTGTAAAGGTGGTTAACTACATCGATCTTGTAATCGCCGTCCTTAGCAGCATCCTTAACCTTGAACTTGAGTATGCACATGGGATACTTAGAATCAACAGTAATATCTGCTACTGTGAATGTGTAAAGAATGTTTCCTGTATCCACACTTGCATTAAGTGCACCGTCGCTGAGAGCTGACTCTTCCGGCTCATAAACTTCTGTAAGCTCCAGAGCTGAAGTATCATATTTTGTCTTGAATGCTATACCTGTAATGTATTTTTCCTTAACATCGGAACCAAGCTCCAGATATACGGGAACCTCTATCTCTTCACCAACTGCTGCTTTTCCATCACCGATAGTAAGTGTAGCACTACCGTCGTATACACGCTGGCTTGCGATAGGATCGGGATCGCCGGGTTTCACATCTATAGAAGGTGTATCAGTACCCGGATCAGTACCCGGATCGGATGCTGAACCTACTGTAAATGTGAGGCTCTTAGCTGTAGGAGAAGCTATATTTTCGGAAGCATTGCTGCCGAAGGAGCCGTCAACACAGATCATTGACTTTGCATCATCCAGAGAAAGTGTATACTTGCCTTCCTTTGAAGGAACTGTGATCTGGAATTCAGCAATATGCTTGCCATAGGATGCATCAGTCTTTATGAATCCCTTTGAGGAGTCAGACATAATAAGTACTGCGGGACAGTATTCATCGCTGTAGCCTTTGAAATCAGCTATATTAGCATAGTCCTGGATAGCATATCCTGCTTTCTTTGGCTTTTCACTGCCTTCATCCCACTTGCTGATAACCATTGTGCCCAGCTCGTTGAAGGGCTTGTTTGACTTTACAACATTACCCTTGTCTGTACCGATAGCATTTTCATTTGTAATGATAAGGTTTGTGGGATCCAAAGTACCCCATGAATCGGATTTGAGCTTGAACTCAACAGAACCTACATGATCTGATTCTGCTACGGAGCCTACAGCATCAACGTAAACTGTTACCTTCTTACCTGCATCAGCAGCAGTAAATGTTGTCTGATCTGCTGTAATGGCAAGACCCAGAGGGTTACTTGCAGCTGCGTTTACTGTCAAAGGCATTGCGCTCATGACCATAGTACCTGTCATAGCAAGTGAAGTCATGACTGAGATAAATTTTGATCTTCTCATTATTCTTCTTTTCCTTTCTGTTTATAAAATATAATTGATACCCTTTGGTATTTATGATACCCATTGGAATACATCGTAAACGGCAATGAATAAGCACCTGCCGTCTATTCTATATAGTGATACTGTTTTCATATGTTCACTATTACCATTATAACATAAAAGCTACAGACTGTCAAATATTTTTTTACAAAAATGATTAAAATTTCAGGATCATCTATCAGCTTGAAAAGTTGCCGTCAAAATCAGCGCCATTTTCTCCGCCCACATATTCAAGAGCATCACTGTTAAAGCCGAACGCAAAAATGTTTCCTACTACACCCGGATTGTTTTTAACGCTGAAAATAACTGTTACAGTATCGCCCGGCTTGCCGCTTACATTTGAAGTAAGGAGCTGAGGATCGCTGCTGTCATCAAAGGTGTTTTCCTTTGCTTCACCGCCTACCACAACTGCACCGTCGATACATTTGAATTTTACAGTCTGAGGATCCGGATCACCCCAGTTGGAGAAATCAGCCTTTTCAATAGTGATGGGATAGATACCGTCCTGTACTCCGTCCTTGATCTTGAACTGTGCTTTCAGGTATTCGCCGTTGAACACTTTATCAGCCTGCTCCGAAAGATCCATCCAGTATGACTGCACTACCATTTTTTTACCGGATATTACCTGGAGACCTGTTTCCTGGGGAAGATCTACATTGTTGTTTCCGATATCAGCAGGTGTCTGGACCGAGCTTGCATTGCCCGAGCTGCCGCCGCTGTTATTGCTGCTATTGTTATTATTGTTGTTATTGCTGTCATTTCCCTGAGCATTGGCATTATTGCCGCCCTGTGAATTTGCATCGCCGCCTGCGTTTCCGCCTTGTGCATTGGCATCACCGCCTGCGTTGCCGCTCTGACTGTCAGCGGAGGATTCAACAGCATCCTGCTTCACACCGCCCTGCTCATTGGGATCGATAAGCTGGAATGAAAGATCGTGCTTTGCCACCTGCTCTATCTCTTCGGAGGAAAGAGTCTCCATAACGATAGATGAACTGTCCTTTGCCGCTGTACTGCTGCCGTCCTTTTTATCGGAGCAAGCACCAAAGGAAACTCCCATTGCAGCCACCAGTGAAATAGCTATTAGTTTCTTTTTGATATCCATAAGAACACTCCTTAATTTATTGGGTAAAGATCCCCGGATCCTCACAGATAGCAGATTATCAGATCCGTACCTCTATCTGCAATTACCAACTATTATTATACAATCATTTTGTGATAGTGTCAAGGGTAATATTGTGAAAAAATCACGAAAATTCAAGTGAAGGTCAGCATGGTTATGCTGTTATCATATTATTTACTGCGCTGATAAGTGCTTTCAGTGAGGAATCAATGATATCGTTGGCAATACCAACGCCCCAGAAATTCTTTCCGTTCTTATCCTTTATGCCCACATAAGCCATTGCTCTGGAATTTGACTTTTCTTCTATTGCATTTTCTGTATAGGTATGGAGAGTATACTCAATACCCAGCTTATTTTTAAGCGCAGTGCTCACCGCATCAAGTCTGCCGTTGCCCTCTGCCTGTTCATTGAGCACCTCACCATTATATTCAATGGTGACATCTGCCTTTATACGTTCCTCCGGAAGCTGCTGATAATGGTATTCCCTGAATCTGATAGGCACCTTCTTGTTGATAAATGCCTTTTCAAATACATCATATACCTCCTGCGGCTGCAGCTCTCTGTGTGCATCATCGGAGACCTGCTTTACCATATATCCCACTGTTTCCTTCATCTTTTTGGGCATTACTATTCCGAACTGATTTTCCAGCACATAGCCTATGCCGCCCTTGCCGGACTGACTGTTGATCCTTATAACATCTGCCTCGTATACTCTGCCCACATCCTCCGGATCAATAGGAAGATATGGTACTGTCCAGTGCTGACAGTTCTTTTCCTTTCTCCAGTTCATGCCCTTGGCGATAGCATCCTGATGAGAACCGCTGAATGCCGCAAATACCAGCTTGCCGCTGTAGGGCTGACGATCATAAACTGTCATATCGGTTATTTCCTCATAATGCTTTACTATATCAGGCAGGTCAGTAAAGTCCAGCTCGGGATCTACGCCCTGAGAGAACATATTCATAGCAAGTGTTACTATATCCACATTACCTGTTCTTTCACCGTTGCCGAAAAGTGTTCCCTCTATCCTGTCAGCACCTGCCAGAAGTCCCATTTCACTGTCTGCAATAGCACAGCCTCTGTCGTTATGAGGGTGGAGCGAGATTATCAGATTTTCACGGTTTATCAGATTATCACACATATACTCTACCTGATTTGCATAAACGTGAGGCATGGAATGAGACACTGTTACCGGAAGATTGATTATGACTTTATTATCGGGAGTAGGCTCCCATATTTTAATGACCTCATTGCATATCTCAGCCGCAAACTCAGGCTCTGTACCTGTAAAGCTTTCGGGTGAATATTCAAAGTAGTAGTTGCCCTCTGCATTCTCACGGTATTTCTTGCAAAGCTCGGCACCCATTACTGCAATATCTATTATCTCCTTCTTATCCTTGCGGAACACCTGCTCACGCTGTGCCACGGATGTGGAGTTGTAAAGGTGCACAACAGCGTTCTTAACGCCCTTCAGTGCCTCAAATGTCTTTTGGATTATATGTTCTCTTGACTGTGTCAGCACCTGTATGGTAACATCATCGGGTATCATGTTCTTTTCTATCAGTGTACGGCAGAACTCATACTCAGTCTCCGATGCAGCAGGGAAGCCTATCTCGATCTCTTTGAAACCTATATCCACAAGCTTAT
>CACZQG010000336.1 GCA_902783235.1 uncultured Ruminococcus sp. | reverse complement strand
TTTTTATCATTTGCTATATAACCTGCGAGATGTAGATGACTACGTCCTCTACAAATGTGTTGTATAACTATTTTGTAAAAATTGATTTCCGTGTATCGGGCAGATATATCATTGACACATACTGAGATTGATGTTATAATTAATGTGTCCTCATCAACTGCCAAATAGCTTTAAGCTTGCTTTTAAGCTGTTTCACGATTGATGAGCAGACATTGTCCGGAGGTACCCTATAATAATGATCCGGCGTTTAGATCATAAAGGAGATTTTACTATGAGTGAGATAAAATGCCCGCACTGCGGACAAGCATTTACCGTTGATGAAGCCGGCTATGCTGCCATTCTGGAGCAGGTAAGAACAGCGGAGCTGGAAAATGAACTGACCCAGCGTATCAAAATGATAAGAGAAGCAGACCGTAATGAGATGGAGCTTGAGCTGAGTAAGGTGACCTCCGCAAGGGATAATGAGATAGCAAGACTTAATGAAAGAATAGAGAACATGGAAAGCGCAAAGGAGCTTGCTATCAAGACCGAGGTGTCCAAAGTAATAAACGAAAAGGACAATGAGCTTTCTCAGCTCCGCATGAAAATAAATCAGCTTGAATCCGGTACTGAGATCGCTGTAAACAATGCCGTAAATCAGCAGAAGGAAATTTACGAAAAAAAGCTGGAGGATGACCGCAGCGAGCTTCTGGAAAAGAATAACGAGATAAACCGTCTCAATGCTGACATTGAAAAAAGCAAGCTTGAAAGCGAGCTTGCCATTAGAAATGCAGTATCCGAAATAGAAAAACAGCGTGATACCCAGAAAGCCGAATATGAGGCAAGGATCAGGATGCAGCAGGAAAGCATCGAGTACTACAAGGATCTGAAAACCAGGATGTCCACCAAAATGATAGGCGAAACACTGGAGCTGCACTGTGAAAACGCCTTTAATATGATACGCTCCACAGCATTTCGCAATGCGGAGTTTTGCAAGGACAATACTGTTGCCGACGGAACAAAGGGAGACTATATATACAGAGAAAAGGACGACATGGGCACCGAAATAATATCCATAATGTTTGAAATGAAAAATGAAATGGATACCACCTCCACCAAGCATAAAAACGAGGATTTTTTTGCCAAGCTGGACAAGGACAGAAAAAATAAAAAATGTGAGTATGCGGTACTGGTGTCTATGCTGGAAAGTGACAGCGAGTTATATAATCAGGGCATAGTGGATGTTTCATATGAATATGAAAAAATGTATGTGATACGTCCCCAGTTTTTTATACCCATGATAACCATACTGAGAAATGCCGCCTTAAACTCAATGGAATACAAACGGCAGCTTATAGAGGTCAGAAATCAGGAGATCGACATTACCAACTTTGAAGATAAGATAGAAAGCTTTAAAAATGCTTTTTCCAAAAACTATGAACTGGCTGGCAAGCAATTCGGAACAGCTATTGAGGAAATAGATAAGACCATTGACCATCTCCAAAAGGTAAAGGACAATCTCCTCAGATCGGAGAATAATCTTCGTCTTGCCAATAATAAGGCTCAGGAGCAGCTTACCATAAAGGCACTTACCAAAAACAACCCCACCATGACCGAAATGTTCCGCAGCATTGCAAAGGACGGATCGGCTGATGGAGCTGTAAAGGAGCAGGAAGGTCAGACAGAATGAAAAGAATAGCGGTTTTTTTAAAAAAGGAGCTTATGCTCACTCTTTCCGTTACAGCCGCACTGATAGCTATGATAATAACCCCTCCCACCGTCGAACGTTTCAAAAGCCTTGACTGGCACACTCTGGGAACACTGTTCATGATGCTGTGCGTACTGGAGGGCTTCAAAAGAGAAAATGTGCTAAAGCCTGTTATCGGATTTGCTTCAAAGCTCAGAACAATGACTGCCATATCATTGTTTATGATATTCGGGGTATTTTTCACCTCCATGTTTGTTACCAATGATGTAGCCCTTATAATCTTTGTCCCGCTGACTATCATAATATTCCGTGGAGGCGGTAAGGAAAGCTATATCCTCCCGGTAATAACCATGGAAAATATCGCTGCCATACGAGGCTCTCTTCTCACCCCCTTCGGCAGTCCGCAGAATCTTTTTCTCTACGGTCAGTCAGGGACGAATGCCGGGAATTTTATACTTCATATGCTTCCGCTGTGCCTCATGTCGGCATTGCTGCTGATACTGTTTGTGTTCCTGCTTTACCGCAGAAATATCCGTGAAAGCATCACAGTGGATCCTCACGCTGTATCAGGCAGATGGGAGAAGGAAGGCCGCACCAGGCGCATAACATATCTGCTCCTTTTCGGGCTTATTATATTTGTTATAGTTTCAAGAACTCAGTACTGGTACATAGCAGTGCTCATAGTTTTAGCCGCTATACTTTTTGTGGACAGGAGACTTCTTCTGAAGGTAGACTATGTCCTGCTCCTCACCTTCCTGTGCTTCTTTATATTCTCCTCCTCTATCGCTGACAACGGATCCATTGCATCCTTTTTAAAGGAAGCGGTAGGAGGACATGAATACTGGTGGTCCATAGGACTCAGTCAGATAATATCCAATGTTCCCGCATCCATTGTACTCTACCCGTTTACCGAAAACTTTTCCGGGCTTATCTATGGTGCGGATACAGCAGGACTGGTATCTGTTATAGGCTCTCTGGCTTCCGTTATAAATTACAGGATATATGTAAGGGAATACCCGGGAAACGGGAAGAAATTCCTGAAAACCTTTACTCTTATAAGCTGGGCTTTTTTCGCTGTAGTGGTAATACCCGGCTGGCTGCTTTGCAGATGGAGATTCTTTTAAAAAAAGCACCGTACAAAGACCGCCCGGCGGCTTTGTACGGTGTTGCCTTTATTCACTTTAAAAATCCGTTTATTATCTGTTCTTCTGCCTGTGCCTCGGTAAGACCCATGGTCATCAGCTTTATAAGCTGCTCCCCTGCTATCTTGCCTATAGCAGCCTCATGTACCAGAGAAGCGTCCACATTGTTGGCTTCCAGGGATGGAACTGCCAGTATCCTTCCCTTATCCATTATGATAGAATCACATTCGGTATGTCCGGAGCAAGGAGCATTTCCGATAATGCAGGCATCAAATTTCTGATAGGAATTGTCCCTTGCAACAGAACGGGATACCACATCAGCAGATGAGTTTTCCTCATTGAGCATTACCTTGTAAACACTCACTGCATTCTGCTCACCGTGGGTCATCAGCCTTTCACGCACCACCAGCTTGGCATCCTTTTTCAGCTCGGCGATAGTAGTACGCTGTGTTGAATCCACGCCCTTTATCTGCGCCATTTCCATTTCCATACAGCTTCCCTCATCCAGGTAGACCTCAGTTACAGGATCCAATATCCTTTTGCCGCTGCCGTCGCCCGAACCATAGTGCTTTTCCACATAGCGTATTTTTGAATTCTTGCCAACAAAGAATCTGTGTATACCGTCATGCTCCGAATCCTGATTACCGCAGTTATCAATACCGCAGCCTGCCACTATGAGTACATCACAGTCATCACCCACGAAAAAGTCATTATAAACCGTTTCCTTCAATCCGCTTTCACTGAGCACCACCGGGATATGAACACTTTCATTTTTGGTTCCGGGCTTTATGTGTATGTCGATACCGCTGCCCTCGGTCTTTGTCTTTATATCAATATTGGCTGTAACAGCTCTGCCCACAGATTCACCGTTAGCCCTGAGATTATATGCCCCCTCAGGCACATCATGAAGATCTGCCACCTCCATGAGAAGCCTTTTCTGTATTGCATCCATGTTCATTTGCTGTCCTCCTTATCTATCCTGTAACAGACATCTGTCATATACTTTGAGCCTGTGATATGGGGCATTATCTGCTCCTTGCTGCCCTGCTCCAGCACCCTGCCGTCAGACAGCACTATTATCTCATCGGCAATATTCAGTATCCTCTCCTGATGAGAGATCACTATAATGGTACGCTTTTTATCCTTGTCTCTCATATTCTCGAATATGGTAATAAGGTTTTTAAAGCTCCACAGGTCAATACCTGCTTCCGGTTCATCAAATAAAGCAAGCTTTACATCACGGGCTAAAACAGTAGCTATCTCTATTCTTTTCAGCTCGCCTCCTGAAAGGGATGCGTTCACCTCACGGTTTATATAGTCTTTGGCACAAAGTCCCACCTCAGACAGGTATTTGCAGGCATCTGACACGGAAATATTCTTGCCCTCGGCTATCCTGAGAAGATCCAGAACAGTCAATCCCTTGAATTTCACCGGCTGCTGAAAGGCAAAGCCTATACCCATATTTGCACGCTCTGTTATAGACTTACCGGTAATGTCCTCGCCGTTAAATATGATCTGACCGTTTGTATTCCTTTCAATACCTGCAATGATCTTGGCAAGGGTAGATTTTCCGCCCCCATTGGGTCCGGTTATAACAATGAATTTACCATCGGGGATGTTGAGACTGATATCACGGATTATCTCCACAGCTTTGCCGTCATTCTCGGCTCCAAAGGAGATGTTTTTAAGCTCCAGCATTTTATCCTTCCTTTCAGATACCCGGACTGTGTAAAGGCAACACCGCACAAAGACCGCTTGGAAGCTTTGCACGTCATCTGCCAGTGTTTCACCAAATCTGCGATTTGGATAGAAACACAA
>CACZQG010000335.1 GCA_902783235.1 uncultured Ruminococcus sp. | reverse complement strand
TACTAATCGTTTTCTAAAACTGATTTCCATGTATGCAGCAAGGGAACTATTGACAAAATTTCAGCCTCATGATATAATTATCACAGCAAATCAACTAACAAATACCATAATATCATGCAGGATCGTACATCCCACAAGCTATCTGCCTTTCCTCATATCACAGCTTATGACCTTGTGCTGTATAACAGGACAGCCCATATGTGCCAAAGGTTTTGTACGGTATTGCCTCAAAGGAGGGTATCCATATCATGTATACTGCAATGATGATCATACTTTCTGTCAGTATCGTTGGTCAGATCGTGGAAAGCTGGCTGGTTTTCAGAAAAATGAAAGGTGCTCTCCACGGCTACTTGTTTTTCAGCTGTATATCCACCATAGTCAGCATCGGTGGATATATTCTGGAGCTGAACGCAAAAACCGAAGAAGCCTATATCACAGCTTTGAAATTCTCCTATATAGGGCGTGTATGGCTGTGCATGATGCTCTTCCTGTTTATTGCCGGGCTTTGCAGGATCGAGCTTTCCTCATTGCTGAAAACAGGTCTGGGAATACTGCATATTTTCATATATCTTACGGTCTTTACCCTGGAGCATCATGAACTTTACTATAAAAACTGCCGGTTCTCGGTGGAAAACGGCATGGCAAAATATGTTCACAACAGCGGTATCGTACACGATATATATACTGTAATGCTTATAGCCATGAGCATCACAGCCCTTATAATGCTCTGTATTTCCATTCACAGGGAACGCTCCAAGGCTGCACGGAAACGATATCTTATGGTAATACTTGCCATCTCTGCGGAATGCATCTTTATAGTGATACAGCTTATGCGGCTGATACCCTTTACAAATGTTGTTGATCTGACTATTATCGGATACCCGCTTATCACCCTGTTTATGTCCATAGCCATACTGCGGTACGGTCTTATGGACACGGAGGAAATGGCAAAGGAATTTATGACAGACAAGCTGTCAGAGGGTATTATCGCCGTTGATGTCAGAGGCAAAGTACAGTATATAAACGAACCTGCCGAAAGGCTTTATCCCGACCTTCGCTTATACGCCGACAGGATACCCTCGGAGCTTTCCCGGGCACTTAAAAATGGTACGGATATATCCATAAAAGGAAGGATATACTCCCCGGAGGAAAATGAGCTTGTCAAAAACGGAGAAAGCTGCGGCAGGATCTATACTCTTATAGATGAGACCGAGCATTACAGATATATGAGTGAGCTGGAAAATCAGAAGCGTCTTGCTGACAGTGCAAACAAGGCAAAATCTGCCTTTCTCGCCAATATGTCCCATGACATAAGAACACCTATCAACGCTGTGCTGGGCATGAACGAAATGATACTCCGTGAGTGTGATGATGACAGCATACTCACCTACTCCCGGAGGATCCACAGTGCCGGAAAAACACTTCTGGGGCTTATCAATGATATACTTGATCTTTCAAAGATAGAAGCAGGAAAGCTGGATATAATCCCTGTGGACTATGACCTTACATCGGTGCTCAGTGATCTTGTAAATATGGTACAGCTTCGTGCAGATGCCAAGGGTCTGGAATTCAGGACACAGATCGACAGCGGTATACCCCGGCTGCTCCACGGGGACGAGATACGTCTGAAGCAGATAATAACAAATATACTTACAAATGCCGTAAAATATACCGAAAAGGGCTGGGTCACCTTCTCGGTATCATACGAAAGGGCAGAGGAAAATAATATACTCCTTAAAGTAAGTGTGGCAGATACAGGCATTGGAATAAAGAAAACGGATATACCAAAGCTGTTCTCGGAATTTGACAGGATAGAGGAGGAACGCAACAGAGGTATAGAGGGTACAGGTCTTGGTATGAATATCACACGCCGTCTGCTAAGCATGATGGACAGTACTCTTTGTGTTGAAAGTGAATACAACAAGGGCTCGGTGTTCTCCTTTGATCTGATACAGCCTGTGGTGGAATGGGAGCCTGTGGGAGATATTCAGAGAATACTCCGCAGCGGTGCATACCAAAGGACCGGGTATCATGAGAGCTTTACAGCTCCCGACGCACGAATACTTGTTGTGGATGATACTCCCATGAATCTGGAGGTGTTCACAAACCTGCTTAAAAGGACACTTATGAAGATAGACACCGCAGACAGCGGCGACAAATGCATAGGAATGGCTTCGGTTAAAAAATATGATATAATATTCCTGGATCATATGATGCCCGGCAAGGATGGCATAGAGACTCTGGGTGAGCTGAAAGCCGTAACAGACGGCGTAAATGCTCATACCCCTGTAGTATGCCTGACAGCCAACGCAGTTTCGGGGTCCAGGGAGATGTACTTAAAGGAGGGCTTTGACAACTACCTTACCAAGCCCATAGTGCCTGAAAAGCTGGAGGAAATGATAATCGGACTGCTGCCCGGCGAGAAAGTAAAGGCTGCTGTTCATAAAAACGGCAAAAAGGCAGCTGACCCCCTTATTCCCGATTTTCTGTATGATATAAAGGAAATAGATGTAAACAAGGGGATCCGTAACTGCGGCGGCAGGGAGTCGTATATACAGGTGCTTACCACTTATGCAGACTCTGCGCTCCGCCAGTGTAAGGAGATAGAGGATCATGCAAGCTCCGATGATATCAGCAGCATGACGATCAAGGTACACGCCTTAAAAAGCACATCAAGGGTAATAGGAGCCGGGGATATAGGCGATCTGGCTGAAAGGCTGGAAGCCGCAGGACACGACGGAGACATGGATATTATAAATAAGGATCTGCCCCTGCTTATTGAAGGGTGCAGAGAGCTGATCCAAAAGCTTTCGCCTCTGACGAAAAAAAGTCCGCTGCCCCTGATATCGGATAAGGAGCTCAGGGAGGCGTATACTCTTATAAGTGAATTTCTCTCGGTGGAGGATTATGAAAGCACTCTGGGCGTTATAGAGACCCTGAAAAACTACACATATCCGCCCGATGAGCAGCAAAGGTGCCTGGCACTTATTGATGCTTCAAGGGAATATGATTATGTGAGAATAAACAATATACTGAAATAGGAGAAAAAAGGATATGGAAAGCAAAATTCTTATTATCAGCCACGGCTCATCCTTTATGACCAATGCCCTGGTAAACAGTCTGAAAAGATCGGGCTTTACTCCCGTGGTCACGGACACGGACATAAAGACTATCGGCAGTCTCCGTGAGGATACGGATATTTATATCCTGTACGGAGGAGAATATGTATTTGAACAGACGGATATACTGGTATACATGAAGGATGTATGTGCCGAGGAGGAAAAGCCCTTATGCGTCATAGGCTATGAAAATGAAATAGCCGAGATAAAGGCGACTATCCCCGAAAAATACATTACCCGTGAATTCAAGCGTCCCTTTGATATGAAAAATCTTACCAATTCTCTGGTAGGTCTGGCTGAGGCTGATGAAGAACGCAAAAAGGGAAGACATATACTTCTGGTGGATGATGACCCTTTATTCCTGAAGATCATGCAGGACTGGCTGTCAATGAAATACAACATCACCTCTGTCCGTTCGGGAATGCAGGCAATAACCTATATCGCTACCCACAAGCCCGACCTGATACTTCTGGATTATGATATGCCCGTAACGCCCGGACCTCAGGTCATGGAGATGATAAGACAGGAGCATACCGCAGATGATATACCCATAATATTCCTTACAGCTAAATCCGATACGGACAGCGTTATATCCGTAATGCAGCTCCGCCCCCAGGGATACCTTCTTAAATCCATGAGCAAGGAGGAGATCGTAGCACAGGTAGATCACTTTTTTGAAACAAACAAATGGAAGAATCTCAGATAAAGATCACAGTGAACAAGGTCGCTTTTTGAAAAAAGCTTGGCAAAAACTTTTATTTTCGCTCATACTATTACGGTAATTGCAGCTCTGAGCACGAAGAGCAGCTGAAAGAGAGATTATAATATTGCTCCCCCAATTAAAGATTGCCAAAAAGACGAAGGCAGAGAGGAAATTTATCAAGGAAGAAAGCCGCAGGAATACTCGTGTAT
>CACZQG010000334.1 GCA_902783235.1 uncultured Ruminococcus sp. | reverse complement strand
GCAGAGCCGACAATATCTGAAAGCAAAGCGATACGATAATACCTTTGCTAAAATGATATTAAAATCATAATTTAAAAATATTTATAATTATGCGTGTTTCAATTATTATCTTTCATCGTGGTCATTGCCGTTTCGCTTTGCTTTTAAATTTGTGCCGTAGGCACTCATTTGATTACGCATTACGCATTACGCATTACGCATTAATTTATTGCGCATTACGAATTACGCATTAATAGAAAGCCGCAGGCGACACCAAAATTATAAATTAGTTTGTCGGCTCTGCCGACACCTGCTTTTAAACAACAAAATTTGGCATTTTGCACTAAAAGTTACAACTGAATATATATAATACTAATGAAGTTTATTTATAATCACTAAAATAGCTTGATTAATTTACCAATTAATGTTAAAATAAATATTATAAGGAGGATTTGTATTTATGAATAATTTTAACAGAGATAATTTGCCGGAAGAATATAAATTTCCACTGTACCTGTACTATCAGGGAAAGAACAGTGAGGCTTATAAATTTTTCGGAGCACACCGTATTGAAAAGGACGGAAAAAAACTGCACTGCTTCAGAGTGTGGGCACCAAATGCAGTAAATGTATCCGTGGTGGGCGACTTCAATAACTGGGACAGATCGGCAGCACCCATGCATCTTATATCCGACGGAGTGTGGGAATGCGAGATAGATGCCCTGGAGCAATATGAATGCTATAAATACTGTATTGAAGCCCGTGACGGCAGAGCATTACTGAAATCAGACCCTTACGGTAATCATTACGAAACAAGACCCGGTACCGCCTCCAAAATATACGACAGCAGCTATGTGTGGGGTGACAGCAAGTGGGAACAGGAAAAATCGGAAAAAATAATCTATAAGAGCCCTGTGAATATCTATGAAGTGCATCTTGGCTCATGGATACTCAATGAGGATGGTTCTACTCTTAATTATTCCGCATTTGCAGATAAAATAATCCCTTATATGCAAAAATTTTCTTATACTCATATAGAGCTTATGCCCCTGACTGAATTCCCTTATGACGGCTCCTGGGGCTATCAGGTAACAGGCTATTATGCTCCTACCTCCAGATTCGGCACCCCCGATGATATGAAAGCTATGATAGACAAATTCCACAAGGCAGGGATAGGCGTTATCCTTGACTGGGTACCTGCCCACTTCCCCAAGGATGAGTGCGGTCTTTACGAGTTTGACGGCGGCTGCTGCTATGAGTACACCGACGAGAGAAAGCGTGAGCATAAGGCGTGGGGTACAAGAGTATTTGACTACGGCAGGGGAGAGGTATGCTCCTTCCTGATCTCCAGTGCCAATTACTGGATAACCGAGTTCCATATAGACGGTATCCGTGTGGACGCTGTGGCATCCATGCTGTACCTGGACTACGACAGACGTGACGGGGAATGGTGTCCCAATGTAAACGGCGGCAAGGAAAACCTTGAGGCTATCGACTTTTTGAAGCATCTGAACGAGGCAGTATTTGCAAAACACCCGGATGTACTCATGATAGCCGAGGAATCCACTGCATGGCCTATGGTAACAAAGCCTACGGATATAGGCGGTCTGGGCTTCAACTTCAAGTGGAACATGGGCTGGATGAACGATATGCTCCAGTATATGTCCCTGGATCCCATATACAGAGCCTTCAACCACGATAAGCTTACCTTCTCCTTCTTCTACTGCTTCTCGGAAAACTATATTCTTCCCATCTCCCACGATGAGGTGGTACACGGAAAATGCTCCATGCTGGAGAAAATGCCGGGAACATACGACCAGAAGCTGGCTTCCTACAGAGCATTCCTGGCTTATATGATGGCACATCCCGGAAAGAAGCTTTTGTTCATGGGTCAGGAATTCGGTCAGACCTATGAGTGGAACTATAAGACCCAGCTGGACTGGCAGTGTCTTGAGGAGGAGGGTCACAGAAAGCTGGAGCTGTATTCACAGAAGCTGAATAAATTCTACCTTGACAACGCTCCCATGTGGCAGAATGATGATTCCTGGCAGGGATTCAGCTGGATATCCAACGATGATTACAAGCAGAGCGTTATTGCATTCAGACGTTTTGACGACGATCAGAATGAGATCATAATAGTCTGCAACTTTGTCCCCGTGGAACGGCATGACTACAAAATAGGCGTGCCCTATGAGGGGGATTATGAGGTAGTATTCAATTCGGATGATCCCCAGTTCGGCGGTTCCGGTCTTACCTCAAAGGTCATGACCTCACAAAGCTATATGATGCACGGCTTTGATGACAGTATTTCCCTGGATCTGGCACCCCTGTCGGTAATATATCTGAGACCGGTGCCAAAAAAAAAGATCGAAAAAAGGGTTTATGTAGATAATTCCGTACAGCCGGACACTAATGAGAGCAGTCCCGCACCTGCGGCACCGTCAGAGACCCCGGCTGCTGAGGAGGAAGCTCCCGTGGCAGTACAGGCAGCCGTAAATGTATCTTCACCGGCGGCTGATAGTCATGAGGAACCCGGACGCAGGGTAAAGCCTCATAAGCATAACAAGCACAACAAGCATAAAAAGAGAAGATAAAGGCAGTACTGCACAAGGAATTTTGCTTCGGAATGCGCCTATTACTAATTCGTAATTCGTAATGCGTAATGCGTAATCAATGGTGTCGGCAGAGCCGACAATATCTAAAAGCAAAGCGATACGATAATACCTTTGCTGAAATGATATTAAAATTATAATTTGTAATTTTGCTATCGCCTGCGGCACGAATTTAAAAGCAAAGCTGACGGTACTGATAAAATCACTGAGGCAGCCGGAAAGGCTTGCTCAAAGGTGATACAGATCTGATATTATTTATTTTTATTTGTTACTCCGTTCTGACAGCACGGACGATTCAGTAAGGCTGTCACCGGTAACAGTAAGGAGGATTCTAATGTATATTAAAAAGGAATGTGTGGCTATGCTCCTTGCAGGCGGACAGGGAAGCAGACTTTACGCACTTACTCAGGATATGGCAAAGCCTGCCGTACCCTACGGCGGAAAATACCGCATAATCGACTTTCCCCTGTCCAACTGTATAAATTCGGGAATAGATACTGTGGGCGTACTTACCCAGTATCAGCCCCTGGTACTCAATGACTATATCGGAAACGGTCAGCCCTGGGACCTGGACAGAGTTCACGGCGGTGTCCATGTGCTTCCCCCTTACCAGACATCTCTCGGCGCATCATGGTATGAGGGTACTGCAAATGCGATCTACCAGAACATGAGCTTTATCGAAAGATATGACCCGGAATATGTAATAGTTCTGGGAGGCGACCATATCTACAAAATGGACTATGCCAAAATGGTGGACTTCCACAAGAAAAACGGTGCTGACCTGACCATTGCAGTTCAGCAGGTATCTATAGAGGAAGCTTCCAGATTGGGTATCATGATCTGTGAGGAAAACTCCACCAAGATCGTGGACTTTGAAGAAAAGCCAAAGCACCCCAAGTCAACACTGGCTTCTATGGGTATATATGTATTCACATGGGAGAAAATGAAAAAGTACCTCATTGAAAACGAAAATGCGGATACAGGCTCCAAGGACTTCGGCAAGGACATCATCCCCGCAATGCTGGAGCACGGTGAGAAACTGTTTGCCTACACCTTTGACGGCTACTGGAAGGACGTAGGTACTCTCGACAGCCTTTGGGAAGCAAATATGGATCTTTTAAGCCCCAGCGTTCCCCTTGACCTGTACGAGCAGAACTGGAAGATATATTCAAGAAACGAGAATATGCCTCCCCAGTATATCGGTGACAAGGCAGAGGTGGAAAACTCCATGATAACCGAGGGCAGCACCATCAACGGCAAGGTGGATTTCTCCATTATATTCGCAGGTGCTACCGTTGAAGAGGGAGCGACTGTAAACTACAGTATAGTAATGCCCGGTACGGTCATCAAGTCCGGTGCGGTGGTGGAATATTCCATCGTAGGTCAGGACTGTGTGATCCATGAAAACGCAAGGATAGGCAAAAGCCCCGAAAGCGTTGAGAACCGTGATGAATGGGGCATAGCTGTAGTAGGTCACAATGTGGACGTATCAGAGGGAGCAGAGGTTCTTCCTAAGGAAATAATTTCTAAAAATATTTAAGGAGGAAGATTTGCAATGATTTCTAACAATAAAGCCATAGGTCTTATATTTGCAAGTATGCACGACAATTCCGTCATAGACCTTACCAAAAAGAGAACAATGGGTTCAATACCCTTTGGGGGCAGATACCGCCTTATAGATTTCCCCCTTTCCAATATGGTAAACTCCAACATCAATGAGGTGGGAGTAATAACCAAGTCCAATTACGGCTCGCTGCTGGATCATATCGGCTCGGGCAGAGAGTGGGATCTGTCCAGAAAGAGCGGCGGTCTACATCTCCTTCCTCCCTTCAGCCAGGTGGACAACGGTATGTACAGAGGCAGACTGGAGGCTCTTAACGGAGTGTGGGAATTTCTTGTACACTCCCATGCGGAATATGTGGTAATGAGCGACTGCGATATAGTTACCACCATAGATTACGGCGATGTGCTGGAAAAGCATATTGAAAGCGGTGCGGATATTACCGTTGTTACAGGAAAGACATTCTTTGACGGCTCAAAGGCTCACGCTATGATAGTGGGCTGCGACGACAGCGGCAGGGTAAATGATATAATGATAAACCCCAAAATGTCAGGAGAATGCAATGTATGTCTGAATATGTTCGTTATGAGCAACGCATTCTTAAAGCAGATAGTCACCGAAAGTGCCAGCAGAGGCTACTACAGTATGTCCAGGGATATACTCCAGGCAGACAAGGATAAGTACAAGATAATGGCTTATGAGCATAAGGGCTATTTCTCCAAGATAGACAATATGGTAAGCTATTACGACGCAAACATGGCGCTTCTGGATTCGGACAACAGAAATGCCCTGTTTACAAAGGCAGCTCCCATCTATACCAAGATAAGAGACAACGGCTCTGTAAGATACGGCATAGAGGCAAAGGTGAAAAATTCCCTTCTGGCAGACGGCTGTATTATTGAAGGAACGGTGGAAAACTGCGTTATATGCAGAGGCGTTCGTATAGGAAAGGACGCTGTTGTCAAGAATTCAATTATAATGCAGGATACCCGTATAGCGGACAAGTGCAATATCGACTATGTTATTACCGATAAAAACGTGGAAATAGGAGAATCCAAGACGCTCACCGGCTCCTCCTCCTATCCTCTTTATATCGGAAAGGGAGCTCAGCTTTGAGTAAAAACGTGAGGTGAATGATCTATGAATATACTGTTTGCAGCAAGTGAGGCTACCCCGTATATCGCTTCGGGCGGTCTTGCAGACGTAGCAGGCTCGCTGCCTGCTGCCATAACCAATAAAGGACACGACTGCAGGATCGTTTTGCCTCTTTACAAGGGAATAAATCCGCAGCTTCGTGCAAATATGACCTTTATTACCCATATAAGTGTGGATGTGTCATGGAGAAAGCAGTACTGCGGTATCTTCACAACCATATATAACGGCATAACCTATTATTTTATCGACAACGAGTACTACTTCGGAAGAGAGGGTCTTTACGGCTTTTACGATGACTGCGAAAGATTTGTTTTCTTTTCCAGAGCAATACTGGAAATGATCAGATGCATAAGCTTCAAGCCGGATATTATCAACTGCAATGACTGGCAGACGGCTATGGTACCTGTATATTATCAGGTGTTCTATAAGTACCAGCAGGGGTATGAGGATATCAAGACGGTATTTACCATACACAATATACAGTATCAGGGCAATTACGGCAGGGAGGTACTCAATGAGGTAATGGGTCTGCCCATGTATCACATGAACCTGCTGGAATACGACGGCGGTGTGAACCTTATGAAGGGTGCTATTGAAACATCGGATAAGGTGACTACCGTTTCCCCCAGCTATGCATGGGAAATACTGGATCCCTGGTATTCTCATGGTATGGACAGAATACTCCGTACAAAGCAGTACAAGCTGACAGGTATAATCAACGGCATTGACGTTGACGGCTATAATCCTGAAAATGACGAGATCATACCCAAAAAGTACAATGTTAAATCCATAGCCGGAAAAAAACAGTGCAAGGCAAAGCTGCTGGAGGAGCTGGGACTGCAGGAGGGAAATGAACCTCTTATTGGTATAGTTACCAGGTTTGTGGCTCATAAGGGAATCGACCTTATCAGGTATGTGTTTGAGGATCTTGTAAAGGCAGGATTTAAATTTGCAATACTGGGAGCAGGAGAGAAGATATACGAGGATTTCTTCCGTGAGATGCAGTCAAGGTACCCGGACAAGGTAAGCGTTTCACTGGGATTCATCCCCGAGCTTTCCAGGAAGATATACGCAGGTGCGGATATGTTCCTTATGCCTTCCCAGAGCGAGCCCTGCGGTCTGGCACAGATGATCGCCATGAGATACGGAACTATCCCCATAGTCCGTGAAACAGGCGGACTTCGTGATACGGTGCGTGACTGCGGCGGCGAAAAGGGCAACGGCTTTACATTTAAAACATACAATGCCCATGATATGCTGGATGCTTGTCTCCGTGCCAAAAGCATTTTTGAGGATAAGCGTAAGTGGAACGCTATTATCAAGCGTGACATGAACGAGGATTTCAGCTGGGCAAATTCCGCCGAGACCTATATAAAGCTTTACCAGGAGCTGATGGGCATATAATAACGGACAGTTATTCAATACGAAAAAAACGTGAGCTTGCCTCACGTTTTTTTCGGCAGAGCCGGCTCGATTTTTAATGCGCCTTTATATAATGCGCTTAAACTAATGCGTAATGCGCAATTAATTAATGCGTAATTCGTAATGCGTAATGCGTAATGCGTAATCAATTGTGTCGGCAGAGCCGACAATATCTAAAAGCAAAGCGAAAGGGTTTTTGCTTTTGCTGAAATGATATTAAAATCATAATTTGTAATTCTTATTTGGAATTTCTCATTTTTATTGCTTACGGATGGTTCTGTTTAATTTGTTAGTTTATGTTTCAGCATTTCTTTGTTGTTTGACAAAGAAACGCTGGCAAAGAAAACAAAAAATTTTTCTTTTCGAGGAAAAGAAACATTTATT
>CACZQG010000333.1 GCA_902783235.1 uncultured Ruminococcus sp. | reverse complement strand
TTTTCTCCTTCTCATACTGTTCATAGCATTCCATTTATATCACCCCTCAAGCAAATAGCAGTACTCTCCTGCCTCAACAGCTGTAAAGGTTTTACCGCTTTTGGAAAATTCATTTTTTACCGCCAATATGATATGTTTCATTTCCACATCACTACTCTCCGAAGCAGAAGCAAGAAATGCCGCATGAAGCGCGATATTTTTAATATTTGAACCCGAAAGCTCATATTTAGCCAGAAAATCAATATCTATATCCTTCACAGGAGTCTTATCGGGAAATGCGGTTTTCCACATTTCCCGGCGGTAGCTTTCATCAGGGAACGGAAAATCAATTATAAACCGCATACGGCGCTTAAATGCCTCGTCAAAATTCTGAACAAGATTTGTGGCAAGTATCACAACCCCTGTGTATTCCTCTATTTTTTGCAGCAAAAAAGCACTTTCCATGTTACTGTACTTGTCATTGGAATCCTTTACCTCTGTTCTCTTTGAAAAAAGAACATCTGCTTCATCAAAGAAAAGTATAACACGGCATTTCTTTGCTTTAGTAAATATTTCCTCCAGATTTTTCTCGGTCTCACCAATATACTTACTGACAATATTGGAAAGGCTTACTTTATATATATCCATTCCCAGTTCAGAAGCTATGACCTGAGCTCCCATTGTTTTACCTGTACCGGGAGGTCCTGTAAAGATCATTGATACGCCCTTGCCATAAGGAAGCTTGCGTGAGAATCCCCATTTTTCATATACATCAAAACGCAGCTTTACCTGATCACAGGCGGCTTTCAAAAGGATCCTGCTCTTTTCGGGTATTATCAGATCCTCCCATCCGAAGACACGTTTGATCCTTACTGCCTTTTCACCCATATCTCTGTCCACCGAGCAGTAGCAGCCTTTTTTTATCATGGATGCTGTCAAACACCTTCCACCGGACAATCTGCCTGCAAAGGAAAGTGCTTTTTTGATAGTTCCGGGATTCATTTCAAATTCCCCTGCTATTTCCCTGAGTTCCTCCCGATTGTCTATATCATATCCTTCACTAAGTTTTTTCCATAATAAATACTGTTCATCAACATCGGGACGTTGGATAACAGCAGCAAAGGTATCACAGTAAAGCTCATCGCTGCTGCATGGATCCGTGGATATTGATACTACAAGCCCTGTTTCCTCTGCCAGACGATCCAGAAAACCGCAGTAAATACTTTGAGAAACATCCTTTCCTTTTTCAACTATGGGAATATCACCGCTAAGAAGGATCTTGGCTGAAAGCTCCCTGATACTGTCTTCATCTTTACCGCTGTCCATGCGCAGCAGCATTGTTCCCATATTTCTTCTGTGGAATATTTCCATTGCGGCAGTGTGTCTGCCGCTCCCCTTTTCTCCGCATAGCTGAATTATAAATGGTTCGGTTATATCACAGCTGTCAATTATACTTCCTGTCTCCTCCTGCGCTATCATATTTGAACGCAAAGGTATTATATCCTCCACCTCTTCGTCATACATTACTATACTCTCATCAATTATAATACCTGTATGGATATAATACGCCATGTCCTTCTTCAAAGTCATGACCGTATCAAAAAAAGGTGCAGTTCCCATGAATATGCACGAAAGAGGGGAATATCTTCCAAGAGCATCTATATGCTGAGAAATATCATAGGTGCCATAAAACAAAGCTGAAATAAGACCGGGTGTTATGCCATTTTTTACAGTGCATAATCCCTTTACAGCATTTGCAGCAGTAAAACTAACATCACAAAGCATTGCTGTTACAGTCAGGCACCTGGAAAATTCATCCAGTCCAAAGGTGCTGAATACCCTTTTAAGTGGTGTATCACCAATATCAGATATAAGCTTTCTTATCTTTTGTGAAGCAGGATCATCAAAACCTTTTTTTCTGAAAGAGATAAGATATTTATTCAGCTCATGAAATATCTCATTATACTCCTGAAGCATATTTTATTCACCCTCCATAAAACAGGATAAGAATTCCTTTTTCAACCACTTGCCCGGAGCTGTCCCCAGTTCCCTGCCAAGCAGTGCTTCATACTCCTCATAGCATCGCTTTGCTTTGTCAGGCTTGCCCAATGCAAAATAGCAAAGCAGCATACTATGAACAGTCTGCTCGGAATAGGGATCCAGCTTTTGTATATTTTTAAGTAATTGCAGCTCCATGTCATATTCCTTTTTATCCCTGTGATACTCAGACAGCAGCATACAACCATTGACAAAGCAGCGATCAAAATATTCCTGCCTTTCTGCCGCCCATATACTATCCAGATCTCCCAGGAATCGTCCCCAGTATGTCTTAAAATTATCTTCAAGAGCTATAAGCGTCTTCATATCCACATTCTCCGCAGCTTGACAGGCAGATATGATATCACTATCCCGAAGCTTTATATGCTCCATATCAAGATAATAATTCTTATTCTTATAGCACAAAACATTTTCAAGTCCGGCTCCGGAAAGCTCACGCCGCAGATTATATATAATATTATGCAGCATGGCAACAGCATTCATTGGCATTTCATCAGGCCAGAACATTTCAAGAATGTCCTTTCGCTGTACGTTTCTATCACTGTTCTCAAGAAGAAATGCCATAAGCTCACCGCACTTCCTGGTTTTAAATTGCAGCTCGTTCTCAGCATTTTCCGCATACAGATGCAAACCGCCAAAGCGTTCTATTATCAGGCATTTATCTTGCTCAATGATCTTTTTACCATTCAATATGCTGTCCAGCAATGACTTATGAGATTGATGGAGAAACGGCAGAGACAGGCAGGCATCTTTTAAGTATTCAACAGCATTGATGATGTTATCACTATACAACCCTCTTTTTGTTTCATATCTTATAAGACCGTTGTAAAGCTGCCTGAAAACAGCAAATTTATTCTTTTTGCCAAACATACTGTCAGCCATATTATAGCTGCGTTCCATTTGAGCATAATCGCCTGAATAATAGTAATACTGTGCAAGGATACCCAAAGTTTCCGGATCACTGGTACCGCCGTTTTTTTCTATCATGTTACCGCAGTATCCGATAAGCTCAAATTCATAGTTTTCCAGGAATTTCATACCATAATTATGAAGAATGCCCTCAACAGCAGTCATTTTTCCGCTAATATCCAGAAGACGTACCGCTTCTGCAAATTGTCTCTTATGTATATAATGAACTGCTGCTCTGTCAGTCAATTCATTTTTTTTATTATCATCAAGCAGGGGTGAAAGACAATGCCGTACAGCATCCGGAAGTGTACCGTCAAGGGTTATACCAAGTCGTTTCAACTCTCCAAGCTGCCAATTATAATTCTTTATACCAAAAACAGCAGCCGCAAAGTCACTGTCTTTACATGGGATAAATGAGGACATAAGAAGAAACTCACGCAGATCGTCACTAAGGCTGTAAGCGATATTCGATCTTGTATACTCCGGAAGAAAGCTGCTGCCAATAATGTCCTCCGGCAACTGTTTATCATGCTCATGTGTCATAAGCTGTACAGTGGCAATACACCACCCACAGGTATAGGAATATACTGAATTCAGCCAAAGCTCATCACCTGAAAAACCTGTAATGACTGACATTTCTTCAATTTCCTGCCTACTGAAACGCAGATCATCTATGCCCAAAAGGTTGGCTTTATCTGCTACGATAGAGTCCAGAAGAAATGCTGGTGCTTTTCGTCCGGCTGTCACGATAGTGATAAGACCGTCATTAGCTGCCTGTACAAGTATCTTCATAAGAGAAACAGCAGCCTGTGATGTAATAAGATCTCCATTGTCCAGAAGCAAGGTCGAGTGATTATTGACAGCATACTCCGCAAATCTGCATATATCATGAAAGCTGTCATTACTGCTTTCTTCGCCTACAGCACCTGTCAGCAGCTCTGCAAGCTTGTTTTCATCATTGTCCTCCATACCCAGGGATATACATACAGCATTTGGTATCTCCTGTGAAAGCTGCGAGAGATAGGCGGTCTTGCCATATCCGGCACAGCATATGATAGCATTTATGCAGGACAGCGGCTTTCTGTTTTTTCTTATTATAAATGGGTCGGGGGGGATAAAATTATATCTGTTTTTTTTCAAAAATTCGGGTAGCATTTCATCATCCTGTTCATGAATAGTATCAGTCGCCGCAAAGTGCCTGATAGATCTCCTGCTCTGACGCACCATCTTCAAGATTCATAGCCTTCAACATTTTTCTTTTCATGGCAGGCTCTGAATTTATAATGTTCCTTGTGCGCTTTGCAGCCATTTTCTTAAAAGCAGCTTCATATACGCTGTCTTCAACTACACTATCCTCAATGGTAACATCAATACCCAATCGTGACAAAGCTATCCTGTGAGCCTCATTATTTGAAATATCCGTAGAGTTGTTTAGTGCTGTTCTTTCTTCGGGAGACAGAGCACCGTTTATGCCGGCTGCCTGACCTTTGATCTTGTTTACTCGCTCATTCGAGGTGATCTTATCTTTAGCATATTTTATCTTATCTTTCTCATGATTCTTTTCTGTTTTCTTATCAATAGCCTTATCTATGTACTTACCTACATAGCCTACAAGACCTGCTGCTGCGCTGATACCTTTCCATATAGGATTTTTAGCAAATCCTGCTCCAAGAAATCCCATAGCACTATTGGCAATACCAATGGCACTGCTCAGAAGTCCTCCAATACCTTTCATGGATTCCTTTTTCTGAGACTTGTTCATGGCAGTTGCCATATCCATAGCCTTGTTCTTGGCAGATTTGGTAGTCTTTCTAACTCTTTCGTCAGCAATGCTGTTTTCGTCCCAGGCTGCTGCTTTAAGTGCGGCTGCTTTTTTTCGCAGCTGAGATTTCATGCTCCTGCTTTTGCTGCCTCCTATCATATCAAGAACACCACTTACAAAAGAAGCACCTGCACCAACTGCGTCCAGTGCCTTTAAAGCTGTATCCTGCTTCGCATTACCACCGGGATTTCCAAGAGCTTTGATACCTGATGCGGAGCTATAAGCACCATCACCTATTATTCCAAATACATTTGAAGCAATACCATACTTCGCCTCTTTTTTCTTTCTTTTGTTCTTGCTCTTTTTGGCTGTCCTGGCATTTGCAAACAATGACGCAGTAGAACTTCCCACTGATAAAGCACTGGATATAACTCCTGCGGCATCATTCCATTTATCTAATTTACCGGTCAGATTTGTCAAGCTGCTGCTGTCATCTTCACCCATATTATTTTTCTTTCTATGTACAGTTTCAGTGATAGAACTGCCTGTTGAGATCGTTGCCCAAGGAATACCTACAACATCTGAGGCAATATCAAGGACTTTAGCTGCCTTTTCAGCAGCGGAGCTTTCCTCCTCGGCTATATCCGCCACTGCATTTTTTCCTGCCATGTGACGGGTAACAAGGTGAGTCATCAATACTTCACTACGTTCAGGTATTGGTCCGGCAGGGGCAGCAGGAGCAGGATTTGCCCCACCCCCTACCGAGAGATTGCCTGCTCCACCTGCACCACCCCCTACGGGAGCAGAGTTTACAGATTGGTTCTGATCATCTGACTGGTCGTCCGACTGATCTGATATATTGCTTACATTTGATAGTCTTACATTTACATTGTTGGGGTCCTGCTGTGAATCTGCACTTGCCACAGAAGATCTGTTACTTCCCGGCATTTATACCACCTCCTTTAATTACCGCACAGTACCTTGAATACATCATCTTCCGATGCATCATCATCAAGCTGGAGTGCTGAAAGCATTTTTCTTTTCAGTTCCCCTTCTTCGCTCATGATATGCTTTGCTCTCTTTCTTGCCAGTCTGTCAAAGGCTTGATTTATCTCGTCCTTTGTAGGTGCTTCGTCGTTTATGTGAGTATCCATTCCAAGTCTGTACATATAAAGTCTCATGATCTCATTGTCTGATATTTCTTCATTGCCATAATTAGCCATTCTGAAATTCGGATCCCGTTCCTGCAATTGGTTTTTTGCGACTCTGAATTGTACTTTAATTGCATTTAATTTAGGTGCAGACCATTTTTCCTCTTTCATGTATTTTTCTTTATCGGTCTTATGAGCGGTTTTCTTATTATGCTTGTCAAAGTATTTTCCCGCATACTTTAAAAGACCTGATGCAGCACTTATACCTTTCCATATAGGATTATCGGCAAAGCCAAAACCAAAGGTTTTCATGGCAGAATTAGCCAAACCGATGCCGCTTGCCAACAGACCGCCGATACCCTTTGTGTAATCTTTCCAATTGGATCGATTCATTTCTTCAGCCATAAGCATAGCTTTCATATTTCTTTTCATTTTTTTGGGATCAGCATTAATCATATGACCGATTTCGTTTCCAACGTTACGTGAACTGTTTCGTATCCTTCTCTTATAGGTCTGCTGTCTGAGATTGCCTGCTACCCCAAGTCCTGCACCTATAAATGCAGCTCCTCCCGAAGCCAGACCGAGGAAATTAGATGCGTCCTTATGCTTGCCTTTAACATCCCCAAAGGTTTTAAGACCTGCTCCTCCGACTTTTCCATAGTTTCCCAATGCACTAAAGAAATTTCCTGCTGCCGCAAAACGAGCTGCAGACCTGTTCTTTTTGCTTTTGTTGTTGGCTTTCTTAGCCTTTTTGGCATTTGAGAATAAGCTTATCGTGTTTGATACAGCACCCAATCCCGAAGACAAAGCATTTATCGCATCCATTTGCGTACTCACTTTAGCAGTGGTATCCGTGAAGCTGTCAGTATCCTTAGAGCTCATGCCCTTCTGCTCACGATGCACTAATTCTGCAATTGAGTTTCCCGCACCGCCCAATGCACCAACGATTCCTGCCATATCCGAAGCAGAATCCAGCTTTTCTGCCAACGTTGTCTTTGATTCCTTTTTGGGTGCAGGATCCAGATCGGTATGTCTGTTCCTGAGCTTGTTTGCCATAACTCTTTTTATGGCTTCCTCACGGTTAACAGGGGCTGGCTGATGATTTCCTCCGCCGTTATTATCATTGTTATGGTTATTGTTATTATTATTGTTGTTATTTACAGGGTGAATAATGTTGTTCTCGTTGGCAGGCGGAACATTATTATTGTTGTTATTTACTACAGGCTGCTGAATATCAGGTTGATGACCATTATCATTATTTTCGTTATTGTTATTCACATTTGCATTTTCTGCATTGTTATTATTTGCATTTTGAATAACAGGATGATTATTCTCAACATTGATATTATTGTTATTTTCGTTTTCATTACCATTTTGAGGCTGTTCATCTGCATCTGCAATCTGCGGCACTATCTCAGCAATATCTTCCTCACCAAGTCTAGGCATATTAACACCTCCGTTAATATAATATTTTTAGGCAATAGTAGAATCAGAGACCTATAGCTTACTCACCTATTATCGCTTCTCTTATATCATCCTCTGAGGCATCGTCATCAAGTCCCAGAATGGACAGCATCTCATGCTTTTCCCCTTCATCGGCATTGAGAATACTCTGTGCTCTTTTAACTGCAAGGAGATTAAAGCCATCATCTAAGTACCGGTCAATATTTTCATCATCAACAATATTGACTTTTTCCACTCCAAGACGCAGGAGAGCAATTTTTTCTGCTTCCTTTTGAGTCGGCTTCAGCTGAGGAAGCAATTCCTCATCCTCCGAATCAACACCGTCAACCTTATCGGGTGTCTTTTCCTTGATCTTTCTTCCACGCATTTCAAGGTATTCCTGCATATACTTTCTCTTATTCCGGCGCTTTCTGTCTGATATATCAAATATTTTTCTTCCTGTATTATTTATAAATTTACCTATTCCCAAAGCTGTATTTGCATAGTTCAGCAGCTTAAAAGGCAATTTATCCGTCAGCCCCTTGGTAATACCGATATGATCCAGAATTGTTCCGCCGGCTTTTAGCATACTGATACCGAATTTAATATGACCCATCCAGTCACTGGAATCACTTTTGCTGCGCTTTTCATTCATACTTTTTGCCATTGCCAAGGCTTTGTTATCGTTAAAGCGGCTTTTACCTATCCTTTTAGCAACACGTTTACGATGGTTTCGTTCACTTACACCTTGAGCAAAACCGATTATTGAATTTACTGCGCCCACTTCGGTCCTGATATTGCTCATGAGATCCAGCTTGTCCTGACTTTTCAGTACGTCTTTTCCATTTTTATTGATCTTGGTCTGATCTCCCCAATGCTTCATATATGATGAAGTCAAGGCTGATGCATCATTATGCAGAGAAAGTACATCCCTGAAAGTGCTCCACTTTGCCATCTTTCTCTTGTGCTTGTTTTTGTTTATACGAGCCTTTTTCTGATTCTGATACAAACTTGCAAGGTGATCTATGCCCTTCACAGGATTCATTGATTCCTTGAGATAACTGACACCATCTCCGTTAACCTTGTCCCATAGCTTGTTGGCAGCACTGTCTTTCGGTACACCGCTGAACTTATTATAAACCCACTTTGACGGTATACTTACCACATATTTGCTTGCATCAGCTACGTCGCCAACTGTTCCCGCATTTTTTGTAGCTTTTCTCACATTAGTTACAAGCTTGTCGAATCCCTTTTCCTTAGGTCTTTTATGCTGCTTGATAGTACCCTTTGCTGCAATGTGCCCTTTAACATATGCCTCATAAAGATACATATGTCTATGTACAGATTTGTTATTTGTTATCTTTGCAGGATTAAATCGTTTTTTTGCGGCTTTCTTGTTTCCTTTCGGTGCCTCATCATCGTCTAAAATATTTATTTGATCCTTTTTGTTATCTTTCGCAGGTTCAATGTCTTTTTCTGGCATGAGCATAGAATCATCCTGCTTATTCAGCTCATCCCCATCATTGCTTACGCTCTTGTTGTCCTCATCTTTTATTACACTTTCGTTTTTTTCATCCTCTTGCTTTTCTTCCGGCTTTTTCTCCTTGTCAGCCTTTTCGTCATTTTGGGCATCTATATCTTCTAATTTCTTATCTTCTTCATTACTGTTCTCACCGGTGTCATGAATTTTTGGCATTTTTTTCACCCCTTTATTGCGTGATATATTCCTCTGTTTCTAAAAGTTCCTTTACAGTGATATCTCCCGTAAAGAGTCTTGACAGAATCTCACGGCAATCCTGAACTGTATTCAATGTTTTATCCATAGTATAAAGCAAAATAGAAAATACATTTATCATTTCATCCTCTTCATCCATATTCCAGAACTGCTCATACAGCAGATCGCCATCGTCCTTATGAAGAACAAATGCCCCTGTATCAAGATAATTATTCATAAGCGGCATAAGCTTTTCTATATCATCACAAGCCTTATGATCCATTTGCTCTTCAACAGTAACTATAAAACCGACCAGCAGCCTATCACTGAGTTCAATAAAAGTAACACAAATATCTGCCGGAGCATATTCTGCGACACCTTCAAGTGTTATAACAATGGCAGGTTCCCCGTTGATCTCATCTGACTCTACTGGAAGCACTTTTGCATCAAAATAATCTCTCACATTTTCTAAAAGCTCTTCCTTGAATTTATTATTGTTATCTGCCATTTTTTATTTCTCCCCGTTATCATTCATTTTATCCAGTTCGCTGATAAACTGATCTGCCGTTATTTCCATCCTGAGCATCTGCCCAATAGAGTCTACAACAACAGAAAGATTCTTTTCCATAATCATAAGCATATTGTCAAGC
>CACZQG010000332.1 GCA_902783235.1 uncultured Ruminococcus sp. | reverse complement strand
TATAATTTGGATAGAAATGCAAATGCCCTTGGGGCATATTCTTCGCATAAATCTTCAAGATTTAATTGGGACATCAATAAAAAAAGGAAAGCAGGTCAGAGATCTGTCCGATCGTGAGCCTCATAGCAATTATTCACTATGATGGTCACTTTCCCTGAGCCTGCATATCATTTTTGAGCTGTGTATCATCATGTACACAGCCACAATCATTACAAAAACAGTTACCGCAGTTCCGGTAAAAAGATTAAGATACCTGCACATATCATCCATTCCCTTTGTACCGAAGGTATTCAGCATGGAGGTCTGCAAAAAAAGCATGGACATGGAAGCCCCGGCAAGAGACACATTTTTAGCGGCGGATAATATAATATTATTCCTTTTGCGGAAGCTTACCACGTTATAGACCGAGCGGAAAAAGTAAAAGAAGGTGTAGGCAGCGGATATTATCATTACAGTCTGTGAATATATATTTGCCCTGTTGTGAAAAATCATCTGTACTGCCATGCCGCCTATTGAAAGATCCAGTATAAGGATCATCAGACCGCACAGCCGGTATGTTCTGTATTCATATACAGCCCTGCTGTCTGTGTCGGAGCCTTCACCACGTTCCTTTTTCATAAGCATATATCGTATATTCCCCAGAAACAGGTAGTATATACCCATTGACCACTGCCAGGGTGAATCGTAGTATGCTCCCACCACACCATTGAAAACAGCATACGCCATATTGAATGCAAGCCCGGTATACAGGGACACCTTTGCACGGTATTCTCTGCTGTCAAGATAAAGCCCTGTATACCTGTTTTTTCTCATTATTTTTTTTATAAATACCACAGCCCTTATTCTGTCCTGCTTTGCAAGCATTTTGATGTGCATAATAAGCCGTGCTGCTCCCACAACGGCGATCACCAGGGTATATGTGGAAAACATAAACACCCCATATGAGACAGGGTTATTTTCCGACAGGAAAACAAGTGTAAGGATAGTCAGGGGGACTGCCGCCATGATGGAAAGGATGATGACTTTATTGGAGGGAGAGAACAGCTTTTTGAGAATATTTTTTATATTCATTTATCCTCCTTTATCCCTCTTTTCATCTTTACGGTAAAGCTGCTTCCCTTGCCCGGACGGGAGCAGACGGTTATCTCCCCCTTCATTATATCCGTTACACGCTTTGCCAGTGCAAGCCCCAGACCATTCCCCTTGGAGGTATGAGAGCTGTCTCCCTGATAGAATTTGTCAAAAATATGCTTTTGTGTTTCACTGTCCATTCCGCAGCCTGTATCCTCTACGCACACCACAGCATTTTCCCCCTCACCTCTGACAGATACCCTTACCCTGCCCTTTTCCTCTGTAAATTTAAAGGCATTGGAAAACAGATTGTTCCATACAAGGCTGATAAGCTCGGGGTCACCGCTTATAATTATCTCATCCTCAATATCCGTGTCGATCTCAATATCCTTTTTTTCCCATATATCCTCAAATTGCAGCAGACACTCACATATCTGCTCGCTGAGATCATATGACACAAGCCGTGGGAATATCTGCTGATTTTCCAGCTTGTTGAGCTTTAGTATATTTGTTATGAGAAGCGAAAGACGGTTTGAGCTGTTTTTGATCCCTTTTACATATTCCAGTCTTTCCTCATGGGAAATTTCGGGTACTGAAAGGAGAGAAGCATAGTTTTGTATCACTGCAAGGGGGGTTTTCATTTCGTGAGATACATTTGAAATGAAATCCGTGCGAAGGGTCTCCACTCCTGAAAGCTCCTCTGCCATTTTATTTATACTGTATATTATACTGTTGTACCGGTTGCTTCCGAAGGGGTCGGTAATGGGTTCAAGCCTTACGGAAAAATCACCGGAGGCGATCTTTTCCAGGCTGTCCGAAATACGCTTTACAGGGCGGTCAACGGTAAATCTGTTTTTCAGCTTATAAAAGCCCCATATGATAAGAGCCATAAACATGGCATTGCCGAAGGTGAACAGTGCGGACAGTACTATTTTATCATTTTCCAGCTCTGCCCACTCGAAAAACAGCATGAATGAGGAGGTAAGTATAAAAAAAATAAAAAACAATATGGAAACATATTCCAGTGCTGACAGCAGCGCAGGACGTTTGACCCGTCTTTTATCCCTGTTCACTTTATCACCGCCTTGTAGCCCAGTCCGTGTACCGTGACTATCTCAAATTCGTGACAGCTTTCAAACTTCTCACGCAGCTTACGCATATACACATCCACCGAGCGCAGTCCCGATGTGGCTTCTATATCCCAGAATTCGTTCATAAGCTGTGAACGGGTAAAGGTCTTTTTGGGATAGGACAAAAGCTTGTAAAGCAGATTGAATTCACGGACAGTGAGGGGTATCTCCTCATCGTTGTACACGCAGCTCTGCTCATCTGCATTTCAATGTAAGACCGCCAATGACTATCTGCTTGTCGGCGGATATATTAGATCTTCGCATAATGGCTCCGATCTTCAAAAGCAGCTCCTCAAAATCCACCGGCTTTACCATGTAATCATCGATCCCCAGCTTGTATCCACGCTGCTTGGAACGGATATCATCCTTGGCTGTCATGAATATTATGGGGATATCACGATTTACGCTTCTGATG
>CACZQG010000331.1 GCA_902783235.1 uncultured Ruminococcus sp. | reverse complement strand
GAAATGCTGGCATATTTCAAGCCTTTCCGACGCAGAAGTTCAGTATTTAGACAAGCAGAAAATTCAAGATTTAGTTGGGGATCAATATAATACTGCATATTATAAGGCAATCTTAATGAATCCATGCATTTTACTTCAAATATTATCAAATTATGATACAAAAAACTCCGTGGAATTTCACGGAGTTTTTTTTACCTAAATGGACTGTGACTTGGCGGTGAAGGACAGATTGATTGACACACACTGAACCCATGCAGTGACGAAATGACATTTGAAGAAATGCTGTAAAAGCATTCATGATGGAATATAGATCATACTATTAGTCTCATGAGGATGATGTAATCAATAACATTTAGCTTTCCATCTTTGTTTAACTCACAGGTGAAGTCGAAATTAGTTATCTTTATCTCTCCGATAAGCTTTTTCTGGAGAAATACAGCATCTGCAATAGTCAGTTCACCATCGTTATTAAAATCTCCCAGAAGCTGCTCCGGTTCTGATGGTGTGGTTTCCTGTGTGGTAGTAGTTGAAACAGTTGTTGTTGAAACCTTAGTTGTTGTCGTGGGAGCTGCTGTAGATACAGGAACTGTAGTTTTGCTGACCGCTTGTTTAGTTGTAACAATTGTGGCTGTTGGAGTTGTTGTTTGTGAAATGGTGGTTGTTACTATAGGTTCAGTTGTGATTGTTGTAGTTTCCGCAGAGGTTTTGTTATATACATAATCCTCCGTGCTTAGCTCAGGATAAACAAATCTTGCATATTCATAGCCAAAGTTCAGATTATGATTTTTCAGAAAGCTATCCGAACCTTTAAGGAAGTAATCATAGGTAAGGGAAGGAGTCTGACCGTCACGGTCATCCCAGGTAGAGTCAAGACCATACCATTTCCCGTCCTCCATTTGTACATAGTTCCACATATGAGCTATTCTTGTGGATTCATCGAAGTTTCCGACTATTGATATGCAGGGGATTCCTTCTCTGTCGCATAGCAGCTTAACTGTTTCGGAATAGCCTTCACAAACTATCTGGTATGGCTCCAGGAATGTTCCCAACGCAGTATCATGGTATGGGGCTTCAATGTTGTAGGTGACCTTAGCAGAAAGGCTTTGGTATATTGATCTGAGCTTGCTGTATCTGTCATCGCCATCTATCTCATAGTTCCGGATGCATTCTTCAAGGTAGTCACAGTATGCTTGTGCAGTTTCGGCATCGCTGTAGATCTCCTTAACTGATGCCTGCATCATTACTTTGGTTACAGTTACTGTATATTTTCCTGTCCAGATGTTCCGGCGAGTTGTATAAACAGGTTTAAATGCCAAATTATTGACATCATACCAGAACACCTCCGGATAATCAAATTCAAATGCACTTTCACCGCTTTGCATACACTCAAACAGTGCATTATAATATTCATTCAGGGTAGAAGTACTCCATGCAGCTTCATAGCTTGAATTAGCTGAAAAGCTAAATGGTTCCGGTAAAGCTACTGTTATAACGGATATATCGGGATGCTGCCAGTGCTTTTTCATAGCATCATATATTGCTTTGTTGTTGTTGTCCAGTTGATCATAATATAAGAAGTCATTGCTTTCATTACTCAGCAGATCATAGTCTCCTATAAGTCCCTGTTCCTCCATATGCTCAGTGATATCCTCCATAGTAACAATGCTGCCTTCGATCACCTCCTGTGAAATATCAGACTCATCAGCAGTCACGGATAAGCTTCCCATTATGGAAGCAGTTCCCAGAGCTATGGAAGTAAGTAAACTAACGGTAAATTTTTTCATAAGTCATTTCTGCAGCCGCTATTAAATTGGTATCAGGCTGCAGATCCTCCTTTCATGTTATTTACCCTTTAGACAATTTATGCCGGATGTAACAGCCTTTTTATTTTTCCGAGCATTTACAATAAATCAGCTGTTATACTATGCATAACTGTACGGTATTTTCTTGATTCCCCTTCTCATACATTGCCGTCTTGTATCACAGAAGATATGCTTCTAAATAGAATTATTATCAGACGGCAATAGTATGCTATTTTTATCTTTGTATAAATTATATAATATTTTTCAAGGATTGTCAAGG
>CACZQG010000330.1 GCA_902783235.1 uncultured Ruminococcus sp. | reverse complement strand
TGTGATGTATTGTAAGAATTCATTCACTTCATCTTCAGTCCCGGATATATCAGAGCTTGTTATCCATAAAAATTTTGGTCTCAACCTTACCGCTAAAACATAAAACTCCTCAGGTGCGATGCTGCCGCCATGTATCCTCATAAGGCTATAATCATAGTTGTATGTGGCACCGTCTTTAAATGCCCCCTCTTCCTTAGTTTCTGTGCTGTTATTCTGCATTTTCTCCTGATCTTCTTCAATTATCGGTGATAGGTTTTCTGCATTGGCTGTAGTTCCCATTACACAGTTCATTATTGCAAGTGACAAGGCAGCTGCAAGTATTCTTTTGATATTCATGATCATATCTCCTTATAATTCAGGCTGCTTTTTTCCCATCTGTATTTCTATTAAAGCAGAGGTATCAAGGGTATTTATCATGTTATCACCATTAATGTCTGCATTTGCTTTTGCTATATCGCTTTTTAACGGATAGATACGGTCATTGATGGTGAATTTGGCTATTGCGATAACATCTGACAGCTCTACTATCCCATTTTCATCGGCATCACCTTTCAGAGTTGCCTCGACTCCATCGGGAACTGCTTTCTTTGTTCCGTTTAATATCTCAAACAGCTTGTCTTCATCCTGTATTATATGAAGGGGAAAAGTCTTTTCGATAGTTTCTTTATCCTTTATAGGGTATTCAAGAGCAGATAGACTGGTTGAATCCTGGTTTTCAAAGCAATAATTGATAAAACTGTTATACTCGTCAATGGTCGGACTATCCGGAACAGTATAAATACGGATGCGTTTGGCACTTCTGATTTTCGTGAACAGCCAATGATTAAATTCAGATACCAAATCATCACTTTCTATGTATATTTTTGAAAAGTAATGTTTAATGCTGTTGCTGTAGCCTACATTTTTGCCCATGATGTAAAAGTTGATAATAAAGTTATGCTCTAAATTAAGGAGATCATCACGAGTAAATGATCCTTCTCCGGTTAGGTATATTCCCCTTGTCAATGGTGAGTAATGGTATTCGATCCCGTCAGGAAGAGTTCCGTTCTTATCAGAAAGCTCTAAGTAGTCAACATATTCTCCACGGGAGTTAAAGTATTTATTAGCTTCATATTCGTAACCGTGTACATAGTCGGATACGAGCATTTGTTTTTCTTTCAGGATTTTCATGCTTTCCAGTTTTATGCTGTCTGCGCTTCCACCGTTTGCCTCAGCTATATTGAGAGCGTTTTTGGCGTAAATATAATCTCTGCAGGCTTGCATATATTCATATGATGTATTGTCATTAAGCTCTTCGCCGTTATTTTGTGCACGACCCTCCTGTATCCTCAGCTTCAGACCTTCCAGGTAAAGCTCTATGGCTTCCTTTACTATATTTTCATCAATCTCATATTCATCAAGATTGTCCTTCATCCACTTTCCACGATATTCAAGAACCATATCTATATCTGAAAGATCGGGAGAAATGTATTTTGATTCATATTCAGCCCTTTCAGCCTGCTTGAGATCATCCGGCTGAGTGCCATTATATATAGCTGAGAAAGCATCATGAAGCTTATCGCTGATATCCTGTAATCTCTCGGTATTATGCTTTTTGGTCAGAAATATTCCTTTATCTGTAAGGTATGATACAGCATTGTCAAATGTCAGACCCTCATCTGTCAGCTGTACCATTAATTCATCCTCGGTCTTGGCAATTTTCAGATATGCCTTCATGTTCTTTGCTTCCGTTTCTTCGCTGCTTTCTCTTCCGTCGGGATATGCACAAAAATTATTGATCCTTTTTTTAAGTCCCAAAAGGTATATGGCAGTGATTTTTTTTGCTGTTCTCTCGGAAATACCGTTATCAACAAGATACCCTGTTACTTTTTTACCTTTTTCCACCAAGGGGTCAGAGATAGTGAAGAATGAGACAGGATCTTTTGTGTAGTCATCGATCATATCAAGAGAAAACATATCGCTCAGAGTGATGGATGCTCTGTTTATCTCCTTTTTCTCCACAATTACACGGGCTTTAAGAGAGTTTTTCATTGCAAGATAGTTTTGCTGGAATTTGCTGTCATTTTCGGCAAGAGCAGTATAGTCAGAGGCAAATCCGGTGACAGATGCTATCCACTGATTCAGCTCCTTGCTGCTTCCGGAAGGTACAGCGTTCTTTCCGAAGGATACTATAGTTGGAGAACACTTCTTTATCAGTTCATTGTATTCGCTGATAGTAAACGTTCCGTCGCCGTCTATCACCAGCGCACCGGAGCTTATAACGTATGTATAGCCTGCACCGCCCTTGAATGTACCTGTTTCTGTTCCCGGTAATTCTGTCACGGTGACAGCCGATGGTGCATCCTCTGCATAAGCCGAAAAGCCTACTGCCCCCATTGTCATTGTTATGGATGTAAGCAGAGCCAGGACTGCCTTAATACTTCTTTTCATGTTAATAACCTCCATTATAAGTTTTTGTTTTGATCTCATTTTTCCTTTTTAAGTATTGATCCCCCAACTAAATCTTGAATTTTCTGCTTGTCTAAATACTGAACTTCTGCGTTGGAAAGGCTTGAAATATGCCAGCATTT
>CACZQG010000329.1 GCA_902783235.1 uncultured Ruminococcus sp. | reverse complement strand
TTCAAGCCTTTCCGACGCAGAAGTTCAGTATTTAGACAAGCAGAAAATTCAAGATTTAGTTGGGGGATCAATATATTACCCGAAATAAGAAAAAACCATTTATGCTCCCGACCTTATGCCTTCTTTTCCTCATGGGCTCTTAGCCGAATAGAAGCTATTACGAAAGCTTTTTCGTTTATATCCATATTTTCAAACTGAGACGGCAGTATATGAAGCCTATGCAATGCGTAGTGAGCATAGGCTGCTTCACCGCCGTCCTCTATCAGTTTTTTGCTTCTTCTATCCTCTTCTCAATACCATCCGTATCACCTGCACCATAAGCAAAGGAATAAAGGGCATCGAACTCTTTTGGATCATCCACCATTGCACGCAGCAGTTCCTCTGCTGACATTACTCCATAGCTGTCCTGCAATTCCTGATCGTAAAGATCCGGGTATACTATGCAGGCAGTAAGGAACTTCTCACGATACTGACCCCAAAAGCTGGAGCCTTCTGTTCCGATACCGCATTCCTCCCTTATCCTGTCATGCTCTGCCGAGGATATCGGCTTTATTTCCCATTCCAGCGGCTTTCCCTTTTCATCACAAAGGGACTGTGTAGCAGCATATCTGACATTCGGACGCTGCTTCTTATTCTTCTTTAAAAATAGTGACAGATTTGACATTATAAATTCCTCCATTCAACCGTTATTTCAATGCGTAATGATCGGTATCCTTTTTTCTGACATATTTAAGGCAACAGGCAGATACCGCAATTACTTATTACAGATCAAGCATTACGAATTCTCAAAATCCTCATGACCGTCTATGTTTTTTCTTCTGCTTGCTCCTCTTTTATCCTCTTCAATTCCTCCTCAATGTCATCAACATAAGGGTGCTGGGCAACAAGTGTTTTCTTTGACAAAATGCCCACGGAATTTTTTATATCCTCAATGACCTGCGATTCATTGATAAGTATATCTCTGTTGAAAATAATATCCGCAGGCTCATCAAAGTAGTTTCCCTTTCCTGTATTTGCCAGATGACAATCCACAAACCACAGTATATCATCAAAGGAGGCCTGCATCTCTGTTTCCATGCCGTTTGCATCCAGATCTATATCCGAGTACATTGACTGTATGTTCATCTGATTGGGATTTGCCCCCAGTCTGTCCGACCTGGAATCAAAGCCTTTTCCGTTCTCGACAATAGCTTTTTTAAAAATATCCAGGATAGCTTTATAATTATCTGCATTGACGGTCACCTGTAACGTATCAACACCGCCTCTGCTTTCTCCGTCGGATCTCACCTTAACAGCCCCGTATGTAGCTAAATTCCGCCTGAATTCGCCCAAGTTCTCACCGTCATAGTTTTTCAGCACTATTATTGTGTTTCGGGCATCCTCCTGCAAATTGTTTTCAAAATCCGAGATCATAAGATTTATACCATCCTGAAGGGAACGTATACTGTTTAGCAGCGGCACTTCGTCATCACTGTATCTTATGGGGATAAGAGGTACTCGCTGCCAGTTATAATCATATTCTCCCATAGCTGCATAGGCACTGTGAGGAGTACAGGGATCGGGCTTCAGCTCCTGTCCATCCAGTATATAAGTCTGCACTCCCTCACTGTCATATATCTCTGCTTTTTCCACAGTTCGTGGAGCGGTACCCTCATATACGATCTTTTGATACAATCTCACGGCAATTTTGACCTGAGTATGCTCATCATCCTCCCATACAGGCATCACATCACAACCGGGAAACAGCTTGAACAGGAATCTTCCGTTCCCGTCATAATAAGGATACAGCCAGCACAAGCCGCACATAAGTGCTTCCTGTCCTGCCCTTTTCAGCAATCGTCTGAACTTTTTACCGAAAACGCCTTTCAGCTTTTTGGCATACTCCTTATCATCACTGTCGATCACAATAGGCTTTCCCAGGAGATAATTCACCTTCTGGTCCACCAGCTTTTTATAGCAGTTATCAACTATCCTGTTATTGGGAAGATTTGTGATCTCTGTAGGCTTGCCGTCCTCACCTATAGCTTCACGTTTTCGCATGAGAATATCATGTCTTCCATTATAATATCTCACACCATCCAGCTGTTCTCTTCTTTTCTTTGAATTGATCCAGAGAAACAGTTCCTTTTTAACTCTTTCTAATGTCAGGCTATCCAATTTTCTCACTCCTTTTTATTCTTTGCAGCAGGTGCTCTGTAATGCATCAGACATCAGGGCGCATGAGTCCTGCATCTGATACGCAGCCGGGTCATCAGCGGTATTATTGATCCCCCAACTAAATCTTGAATTTTCTGCTTGTCTAAATACTGAACTTCTGCGTCGGAAAGGCTTGAAATATGCCAG
>CACZQG010000328.1 GCA_902783235.1 uncultured Ruminococcus sp. | reverse complement strand
TACGCCAGTATGCCTGCATCGATTTTGTACAATCTAACGAAAAATCTGACTTCGCATCTGACGCACAATCTTTGTGCGGTGTTGCCTTTAGACACTATCTGAGGCGTGCTTGTATGTCTAAGCCGAGATGTAACGGCATCAGATAGTGACCGCTACTATCCATTCTGCCGGATGCTTATGGTATTTCTGGGGCAGAAAATCAAATACCCCCACACCGGTAGGGAGAAGATATTTTATCTTGAAGCCGTTCTGACGAAGCTCCTGTATCAGCTGGTCCCTTGTCCAGAGGGATTCGTAGTTGGGAAGATAGTTCCAGCCCTTTATAGACCGTACCTTTATACCAACTACCGCATCAAAGGCATTCATGACGAATAAGCCGTCAGGCTCCAGCATTTCCGTTACTCTGGCGTACAGCTTTCTCCGTTTGCTGCAAGTAAGATGATTTACATAATTCATACCGTCAATAAAATTGAATTTTCCTTCTTCCGTTTTTATAAGGCGGCAGGAAATAACATTGCCTGTAGTATAGTGATCGTTTTTTATGGCATTTATGGCTGCCTTTTCCATGACTGTCAGGCAGTCATAGGGGTATACGATCTTTCTTTCCTCCACATATTCCTCAATATCCTCCGGCAGAGTCAGGTAATAGTCGTTAAAGCTGTCAAATATTTCTCTGAGGGTATTCAGGGATACAGCACCGGAAGGTACTGCCGATTCAAAAGCTCGTTCAGCTATTTTTACTATCTCACCCTCCGCAAGCTTTTTGGCTTTAAGGTAGGTGACATTCCGGAAGCCCTTGTCGATAAGGGCATTTCTGCCTTCCTCTGTAAGTGTTACATAGGTATGCAGTCCGCAATCGTTAAGGAATTTAAGATTCTTTATCTCCTCTTCGTTAAGCTCCTCCAAAGGGTATTCTCCTGTTATGACTATAACAGATGAGCTTAGCATGAACTTTCTTGGGATAAAAAGGTGGTCGCCGCAAATCACACTGAAACGCCCTGTAGGGGATTCTCTTTCCCCCAGAAGCTTTATTTTGTATACAGAGTTTTTGTTCAGGTTGGCATAAAGTATTGCAGCAGCTTTGGTCCCACCGTAAAAGTCTATTACCATTTCCTCGTAGGTATTTTTACCGGAAAGACTTTTAGCAATTGCCGTGCCGCAGAATTTTTCCAGCTCTGTGGTGTCCTCGGTCTCCTTGGCACGTTCTATCTTGTCATAGTATCCTATGGAATCAGAGATATCGATCTCACGGCAGCCCTTGGGGAAGCTGTCATTTCTTGCTCCCGGGCGAATGCTCAGAGTATAGCTTTCCAGTCTGTCTGTGTGTCTGACAATGCTGCTGTCCATTTTTTCTATCTGATTGGAGTTCAGTGTAGTACGCAGACGTACATTGTCAAGCTCTTTTTTCAGTACTGCTATACCTGAAAAAGCCTTTCTGTAATCGGCTTCGGTCTCTTCTATCTGTTTCTGAAGCTCCTTGCAGCGTCGCTGCAATTCAAGGAATGCTCTTATAAAGTCGATATTCAGGGAATTCTGATTGAATCCGAACTCGTTCAGGGCGTGCTTTCGCTGTATGTCCTCATCTGTAAGGAATTTCTGACCCATTTTCTGCATAAAGCCTTCTGCCTCCTGGGGCATAGGCTCACTGTATACGGGCTTGGAGTCCAGGAGCTTTTCAATGCTCATGTCAAGTGTATCAAGATTATCCACTTTATCTTCTCCTATTCATCATACTCGTGGTTTGCTTGTTCATTTGATTCACCGGGGAATATCATGGTTTTTAAGGTCATAAGGATTATTCGCAGATCAAAAGTGATGGAAAATCTTTCAATATACATAAGATCCATTTTAAGCTTGTCATAGGGAGTGGTGTCATAAACGCCTGTTACCTGTGCATATCCGGTGAGTCCGGCTTTTACCTTGGTTCGGAACATGAATTCGGGCATATCCTCCTCGTATTTTTTTGCCAGCTCCGGACGCTCGGGGCGAGGCCCCACCATTGACATATCCCCCTTTAATATGTTGAAAAACTGAGGGATCTCATCGAGACGGCATTTTCTTAAAAATCTGCCCACACGGGTAATGCGTATGTCATGCTCTCCGGCAAGCTGAGGTACTCCGTCCTCCTCGGCGTTTTCCACCATGCTGCGGAATTTATAGACATAGAATTCTCTCTCGTTTATGGTAAGACGCTTTTGCTTATAGAGTATTTTTCCGTGATCGTCTATTTTTATGGCAACGGCTATAAGAAACATTAAGGGAGAGGTGATTATAATAGCGATAAGAGAAAGGATAATGTCAAGTATACGCTTCAAAAGACGCTGCTCCAGAGGAAGACCGTTATTTCTGCATAGTATCAGGGGTGAGTCGAAAAGGTTTATATCCGATCCCCCTCTTATGATTATATCCGAAATCTTGGGTGAGATATAGATACGCTTGGAGTTTTCAAAGCAGAATTTTATGATATCGTTTCTTATCTGTCCGCTTATATCGCATATGACAGCTCCTTCATATTTGAGTATCTCCTGCTTTATGCGTTCTAAGTCCTCGTGAATATTTATGGATTCACAGATCATATACTTGTCCTCACGGCGGCTCATTTTGCTGGTGAGGGTCTCGGCAATACGGCTGCCGTAGATAATTATAAGCTTTCTCGGTGGATACAGCCGGAGATATATTTTGTTGTTAAAGTATATCCACAGGGCTATCAGCACAAAATCGGAAAGAGTCATAACAACTATAGGGTAGACCCACATGAACTGTCTGCCTATAACACTTATCTGAAAATATGTTATTATATTTATACAGGTTATGGAAATAAACTGGGAATAAAGCATATCCGACCGTTTTAAATATCCCATTGTAAGTCCGCCGTATGCCTTGAAGAAAAGAAAGGTCAGTACAAGATAAATTGCGATGACAACCCAGTTGCCTCGGCGGTAGAAAGGATTGAGGATAACGTCACTGTAATAGCTGTACCATATATACATGAAGTCTGCACCCAGTGCTCCCAGCAGTATCACGCTTGAAAAAAAGGATATTATCCTTTTATATTGCTCTCGTTTTTTCATATTAAGTTCCTTTTTTATATTAAAGCAGCATCCGATGGGACAGACCCATTATGCCTTTATGAAATTGCCTTATAATTTCCGAATGGTCGTATAACAATTGCTTATAGATACTATTATAGCAAAAAATCAATGGGTAGTCAATACCGTTTAAAACAGGGCACGGAAATCAATTTTAGTAAGCAATTTGTAATCAACCATGAATTACTTAAAAACAAAAGTTTAGGTCAAGCCTTTTCAAAGGCTTGCGGTGTCCAGAGGCAGAGCCTCGGTCGCTCATCGCAATGAGCGAAATCCCCGG
>CACZQG010000327.1 GCA_902783235.1 uncultured Ruminococcus sp. | reverse complement strand
GTGCCAGCATTTCACCAAATCTTGGATTTGGATTGAAATGCCAATGCAAGGCTGACGCCCTGCAAGTGAGGGCGTCCCCTAAGTAAAAGAACGAATTCATTATATCTCACCAATTATTGGTGACGAGCTAATGAAAGAGCTAATTGTTTTTGTTGTTTGCTATATAATCTGAGGGATGTGGATGGCTACGTTCCCTACAAATGTGTTGTGTAACTATTATGTAAAAATTAAGGCTGAAAGAAAAACTATACAAAACCATTATAATATGTTATAATATTATTATCAATAAATTCTTTTGCCGAAAGGAGAACAGCATATGCTTCAGAGAACCTTTGAGATAAAGACCGTGGAGCAGGCAGCTAAGATCGCTGGGGAGCTTAAAAAGCTGCCGGGGATTGAGGGATCCCCATCGCTTCTTAAAGTATTTGTATTCGGCTTTTCCTACGATGAGACCCGGGAGCTTATAAGCCCTATCCGACAGTCATTCCCCGAAATGATAATAACAGGTATGACTATATACATGGCAAAGGCTCCGGAGGATACATTTGAAACCATCACCTATGATGAGGAACCGGTGCTCCGCCTTGGATTTTTCTTTTTTGAAAGCTCGGATGTGAGCATATTGAGCTTTGATCTTGACACCATGACAGCTGAGGATGCTCTCTTGTCAGTACGCAGCAGTATAGCCGGGCGTTCCGATGTAAAGGGTGTCTGTGTTACACTTTCCGGCTTTTGCATTCATATTTCCGATTTTCTGGACAGGCTTACATCAGGCTTTGAGGATATACCTTTTTTCGGCACCATGGCTGATGTGTACTATATTAGCAACCGCACCAAGAACCCCTTTATATTCAATAATGATAATTATTATGAAAACGGAATGATTTTCCTGCTGTTTACAGGAGATGACCTTCATATTGATATGCAGTACATATTTGGCTGGAAGCCTATCGGTAAAGCTATGTCCATAACCGTATCAGATCAGCCTCCCGAAATAGGTGATACAGCCATAGCAGCCATAGACGGTATGCCGCCTAAGGAGATCTACCGTAAATATCTGGGTGTGAATTTGGATGAATACCTGACAGCCAATACCTGCGAATTCCCTCTTGTAGCCGAAAGGAACGGACTTCTGATGGGCAGGACTCCCCTGTCCTGTACCGATAAAGGGGAGATCATTCTTGCAGGCTCCATACATCCCGATGAAAAGGTACGCTTTTCTTATACTGTAAGGGATGACCTCATTGCCAATACCTATAAGCGAAGCTGTGAGATGGCGGAATTCTCTCCCCAGGCTATAGAGATGTTTATATGCGGAAACCGTGCCATAATGCTCAGAAGCGATGCGGATGTGGAAATAGACCACTTTCGCAGTATCATACCCCATGCACTTCATTGCAGCGCAGCAGGTGAGATATATTATCACCACGGAAAGGGAGAGCTTTTAAACAGTGCTCTTGTTACAGTGGGATTCAGGGAGGGGGAACCCGAAAAAGCTGTCCGTCCTGCCCGGAATTACAAAGCTATCCACAAAGAGCTTACAGGTGAGATACCGCTGTCAGAAAGGATACTCAAATTCCTCCAGGCAATGAGCGGAGATATTATTGAATACGCAAAGAAGGCACAGCAGGCAAATGAAGCAAAATCCGCATTTCTTGCCAATATGTCCCATGATATAAGAACGCCTATCAACGCTGTACTGGGTATGAACGAGATGATACAGCGTGAATGTGAGGACGAGAGCATACTTTCCTATTCAGACAAGATAAGAAGTGCCGGAAATACCCTGCTGGGACTTATAAATGACATACTGGACTTTTCAAAAATAGAGGCTGGCAAGCTGGATATAATACCTGTAGATTACGATATCACATCTGTACTCAATGACCTGGTCACTATGATAAAGCTGCGTGCTGATGCCAAGGGGCTCAGACTGGAAACAAGTATAAACAGCGATATGCCCAGACTTCTTCACGGGGATGAGATACGCATAAAGCAGATCATCACCAATATACTCACCAATGCAGTGAAATACACCGAAAAGGGTACTGTTACCTTCCGTGTATCCTATGAAAAGAAAAATGAGAACAGCATACTTCTGATGGTAAGTATAGCCGATACAGGTATCGGTATCAGAAAAGAGGATCTCCCGAAGCTGTTTTCGGAATTTGACCGTATAGACGAAAAACGCAACCGCAGTATTGAGGGTACGGGACTGGGAATGAGTATAACACGCCGCCTGCTGTCTATGATGAACGGCAGACTGGATGTGGAAAGTGAATATGGAAAGGGCTCTGTTTTTTCCTTTGAAATAGAACAAAAGGTAATAAAATGGGAGCCTGTAGGCAGGCTGGAGGATGCTCTGCGCCGTTCAATGACGACCGGGGCAAAGTACACCCGTAAGTTTACAGCACCAGAGGCACAGCTGCTTATAGTGGATGACACTCCCATGAATCTGGAGGTGTTTGTAAATCTCCTTAAAAAGACCCGGGTAAAAATAGATACGGCAGAAAGCGGAGCAGAATGTCTTGCACTGGCTGCCGCAAAAAAATATGATATTATCTTCCTGGATCACATGATGCCTCACAAGGACGGGATAGAGACTCTGGGCGAGCTGAAAGCAATGGCGGATAATCCCAACAGGGATACCCCTGTTATATGCCTGACAGCAAACGCCATATCAGGCTCCAGGGAAATGTATCTTGACATAGGGTTTGACGACTATCTGGCAAAGCCTGTGGATCCCATGCAGCTTGAACAGATGATTGCCGATCATCTTCCAAAGGAAAAGATCATGCAGGAGGATGCTGCCAATGAAAGCCATGAAGAAAATGAAATATCCACAGTACTGGTAATAGACGATGACAAGATAATACGCATGGCTGCCGAAAATATTCTTTCGCCCTATTACAAGGTCATTTCCTGCGGCGACGGGATAAAGGGTATAAGAAAGGCTGAGGAGACACACCCCGACCTGATACTTCTGGACATATATCTGGCTGACAGATCAGGCTTTGAAATACTGGAAAAGCTCAGAAGCAATGACAGGACCCGTGAGATACCCGTAATGTTCATAACCGGCGATATAAGTGAGGAAACAGAGGTAAAGGCTCTTCAATGCGGTGCTTCCGACTATGTGAGAAAGCCCTTTGTATCTGAGGTGCTGCTCCAGCGTTCCAAGCGTGTCATAGACCTATATCATTTCCAGAGAGGACTCAGACAGGAAATAGGCAGACAGACCGAAAGAGCTGACAGGCTGTCCCTGGAAATGATGATCGCCCTGTCCAAAACAGTAGACGCCAAGGATCATTATACCAATGGTCATTCGGGAAGAGTTGCGGAATATGCTGCCGAGATAGCACGCAGAATGGGTAAAAGCTTTGAGGAGCAGGAAAAAATCTATGAAATGGGCCTTATGCATGATATAGGCAAGATAGGTGTCAGAGAGGAAATAATCAACAAGACCACCAGCCTTACAGATGAGGAGTTTGAACAAATAAAGAAGCATACTGTAATAGGATATGATATACTCAGTTCTATAACCGAAATGCCTGATCTTTCAGCCGGAGCCCGTTCACACCATGAAAAATACAATGGCACAGGATATCCCGATGGACTCAAGGGAAAAGAGATACCCGAGACAGCCCGTATTATTTGCGTGGCAGACTGCTATGATGCCATGACCTCTACACGCACCTATTCCAGACCCAAGGCACAGGCTGATGTCCGACAGGAGATAGAAAGATGCAGCGGAAGTCAGTTTGATCCGGAAATTGCAGCGGTCATGCTGCAAATGATAGATGAGGATACCCGGTATGTCATGAATGAGCAGGGCAATGCAGGGGTATGGAAAAACAGGAACAGACTGTGGAGCATTATAAGATCCGGCGAAAACAAGGAACAGGAGGAGCCTCAGCTGCCGCAGCTGCTTTATGAGATACAGGAGATAGATACCGTGACCGGTCTGACACACTGCGGCAATGCCGAAACATATCTTGCCGCAATTACTACCTATGCGGAGACTGTTCAGGATGCAGCGGACGAGATAGAGCTGCTGCTGAGTAACAGAGATACGGAAAATGCGGCAGTAAAGATACACGCCATAAAAAGCACCTCACGGCTAATAGGAGCTGTGGAGCTGGGAGCACTTGCAGAGGAGCTGGAGCTGGCAGGGAAATCGGGAGACACGGAAAAGCTTTACAGCCGTCATGAGGAGCTGCTTACAAGGATCAGGGCATTGGGGAACGCATTGTCACCCTTTATTAAAAAGGAGGCTCTGCCCCTTATATCCAAAGAGGAGCTGAATGAAGCCTACACTCTGATACGGGAGTTTATGTCGGTGGAGGACTATGAAAGTACAATAGGCGTTATAGAGAGCCTGAAGGAGTACAGCTATCCGGACAGTGAAATAAAACGCTGCCTGGCACTAAAAAAAGCAGCCGCAGACTTTGATTATGATAAAATAGCCGAAATAACAGATATTTCCCGATCCGCTTTCTGAGGTCGGAAGTTTAAGGCGTGATGAAGAAAAGGGCTAACTAAAAAGCCGCTCTTCGTGCTCAGAGCTGCCTATCGCATAAGAGTATGAGCGAAATGAAAATTAATTTACATTTTATAGCTGCTCTTCGAACTCACCACTGCCGAACGCATGAGAGTATGAGCGAAAGAAAAAGTTTTTGCAGAGCTTTTTTCAAAAAGCGACCCTTAGCTTCTTTTCGGTGCCGGAATTAAAAATTCCGGCACCGAAAAGGGCTTACGGGGTCAAGGGGCGACGCCCCTGTAGATTTCGCTGAAAGCGAAATAAAGCGTTCAAGCGCTCCGCAAGGGGTGAATTTCAAAACAGTCCTAAGACTGTTTTG
>CACZQG010000326.1 GCA_902783235.1 uncultured Ruminococcus sp. | reverse complement strand
TGTTATGGACAGCTTTGTAAACAGCTATCTGTCAGGTGAAACGCCCAATCCCTGTATAGAATGCAATGCTTATCTTAAATTCGGTGCTATGCTGGAATTTGCTCTTGAAAATGGCTATGACTATATCGCCACCGGACACTATGCCCAGCGTGTGTTTGATGAGAAAACCGGAGAGTATCTCCTTATGAGGCCTTCCGATCGTTCCAAGGATCAGACCTATGTTCTTTACAAGCTCACTCAGCACCAATTGAGTCATACCCTTTTTCCCCTGTGGGGATATGAAAAAGCGGAAATACGCCGCATAGCCGAAAAAGCAGGTATGATAAATGCAGACAAACCGGATAGTCAGGACATATGCTTTGTTCCCGACGGCGATTATGCATCATTTATCGTGAACAGAAGCGGTGTACAGCCTTTGCCTGGTGATATGCTGGACACGGAAGGTAATATCCTGACTCAGCACAGAGGGATAATACACTATACTATAGGACAGCGAAAGGGGCTGGGTATAGCTTTGGGTAAACCTGCCTATGTGGTGGATAAAAATGCAACAAAAAACACCGTCACTATCGGCGGTGATGATATGCTGCTGAAAAGCAGTCTTTCTTTAAGAGAAGTCAACTGGATAAGCGGTACTGCCCCGTCAGAGCCGATAGAAGTTACTGCCAAGACCAGGTACAGTCAGCGTGAAGGAAAGGCTATAGTCTTTCCTGAGCCTGAAAGCAGGGCAAGAATAGTCTTTGAAAAGCCCGAAAGAGCACCTGCCAAGGGACAGGCAGCGGTATTCTATAAGGGAGATGTTCTCCTTGGGGGCGGAACTATTGACAGTATGGGGAAGGATGTGTAAAGATGAAAGTAAAAATAGCTGCTGCGGCTGCGGCATTCACTATGGCACTGTGCAGCATACAAAGCGTATGCGCTGCCGGAGTATTCGGAGATGTAAACGGTGACGGAAAATTCAGCGTCCGTGATGTTTCATCTATCGCTCAAAGTATATCAAAGGGCAAAACCTCTTCATTATCCTCCGAAGCAGACTTTAACAGGGACGGCAATAAGGATGTGCGTGATGCGGCATTTATGGCAGCATTCATTTCCCAGAAGCCGACCTTTGAGGAAATGCTCAAGCAGGTCAACAGGCTGAGAAGCAGCTATGGAGCAGCTCCTCTCACACTGGATGACAGACTCTGTGCAGCTGCATCACTGCGTGCAAGGGAGATAATCAGCAAGCTGTCTCATACACGGCCTGATAACAGTGACTGCTTTACCGTACTTGAACAGTACAATATGCCTCAATACTCCTTTGCAGGGGAAAATATAGCTGCCGGTTCACATGATGTCAGCGGAACAATGGACCAATGGATCAACTCAGAGGGTCACTTCAAAAATATGATAAGTACTAATTTTACTAAGCTGGGCGTGGGTGTTGTCCATGTCCCGAATACCTTTTACGGCAGCTACTGGGTACAGGAATTTTTCTCCTGATCCTTTGTACTTATCAAAAATAGTCTCTTTAAAGGTCGCTTTTTTGAAAAAAAGCTTGGCAAAAAACTTTTATTTTCGATCATACTCTTATGCGTTCGGCAGTTATAAGCTCGAAGAGCCCGCTTTCTGAAGAAAGCTTGGCAAAGACTTTTAGTTTCGCTCATACTCTTATGCGTTAGGCAGTGGTGAGCTCGAAGAGCAGCTTTAAAGTGTGAATTGGGTTTATATTTGATGGAAACGCTCAACCCCCGACCCGTAAAATGGGTCGGGGGTTTTGTTGCAGTGGTTTTGCCGGCTGTGAGTGCATTTATTTTGTCCCTTACCGGACTATGAAAAGCGCAGGCGAAAAACTGCCATGTGACATATGGCAGTTTTTCAGTAGTGTAACGGCAGCTTCTACAGCTAACGGCTGCTATCAGAGCAGCCCTTATCAAGACTTAAAAAGCCCGGCGTGCCTTGCCGGGCTTTTTGCCGCATCCTTTTATAATATTGAAAAAAACAAAATTATAAATATCCATTGCAGGCTGAACCGCATTAACAAAACCCCCGACCCATTTCACGGGTCGGGGGTTGAGCGTTTCCGCAAAATTATAAACTCGACTTACACTTTAAAGCTGCTCTTCGAGCTCACAACTGCCTAACGCATAAGAGTATGAGCGAAACTAAAAGTCTTTGCCAAGCTTTCTT
>CACZQG010000325.1 GCA_902783235.1 uncultured Ruminococcus sp. | reverse complement strand
TTCAAGCCTTTCCGACGCAGAAGTTCAGTATTTAGACAAGCAGAAAATTCAAGATTTAGTTGGGGGATCAATAATACGTGACGGCAAAGGGATCAATACATATTTTGCCGAGCCGTATTCCTTTTCACATCATACAGTTACAGATTTTCAATAATCGGAAAGATAAAAAAAATGTAAAAATTGTAAAAAATACACGTTTTAAGGCATAAAATCACTTTTTTTCGGATTTTAATGTTTACAACCGGCTGAAAATGTGGTATGATATATTAGTGTAGAATTTAATAGGTGAGCTTTTTAAAAAGCTTGCAGACAAAAGATCAACATATAGAAAAAAAGAAAAGGAAAGGACAGCAAACTTAAAATGAGTACATATAATAACAGAAGAAGCGAGGAACGGAGGCGCAGCGGTCAGAGACCCGACGGCAGCCGTAACCGCAAAAAAAAGACTACTAAAATACGTGTAAGATATGACCGTGTGGCAGGTGCAGCGGTAATACTTATTCTTTTCATAGTACTGATGGTAGCCTGCGGAAAGTCCTGCGGCAGCAAGGACAGCGAGGATGAATCCTCCATAGTTCCCACAGAGGCTAAGGAGCAAAGCCAGGAAAAGGAAGAGGACAGCAGTGTATCAGAGGACTCCGGTGCTTCTCTGCTGGAAAACTACTCCACTGCTTCACAGACTCCCGAATCCATGAAGGAGGGCGATCTCATACTTGTAAACAAGCAGCATGAGTACACCTTCCCCACTTCTGAGGATGCTGTAGCTATGATATACAGCAGCAAGTCTGACAGCTATCAGGTAGCAGACCTTGAGACCTTTATGGCTCCTCACGCAATAACAGCTCTCAACAGCCTTATGGATGCATTTGCAGCTGAGAAGAATCACACTGACTGTATCGTTATCGGCGGCTTCAGAACAAAAGACTATCAGGACGAGCTATACAATTCCGGCACTACAGATATAAAGGGCGGCTGCTCGGATTACCATACCGGACTGAGCTTTGACCTGGGAGTATATCCCGATGAAGGCAGCTCGTACTATTACACTCCCGAGGGCGACTATGCATGGATAAACGAAAACTGTGACAAATACGGCTTTATACTTCGTTTCCCCCAGGGCAAGGAAAGCGCAACCGGTGTTTCCGAGGCTAAGACCTACCAGTTCAGATATGTGGGCATCCCACACGCAATATGCATGAAGGAAAATAATCTCTGCCTTGAAGAATATACGGATTTTGTAAAGAACTATACATATGACGGAGATCACCTCAAGGTGGCAGGTCCCGACAAAAACTACGAGATCTATTATGTTGAAGCTAACACTTCGGGAGATACAGAGGTGCCTGTTCCGGCAGGTAAGCAATATACCGTTTCAGGCAACAATGTAGACGGATTTGTAGTTGCAGTTGAAATGTCATAAATAACAGATAACAGGGTGAGCATTGCGCTCGCCTTGTTTTTTGCAGCCATTGTACAAATACATAGGAGTAAATATGAATCCATTTCCATACAGCAGCGATAACAAGCGATATCATACCCTTGCCTATCACAACAGACAGGTATTCGGAACAAAGGTGTATAAGGCAGTAATAGATGCAGGATTTACCTGTCCCAACAAGGACGGGAGCTGCGGCAGGGAGGGCTGTATCTTCTGCGGCGGCGGAAGCGGATATTTCACTGCTCCCTCTCATGTACCTGTACTGACGCAGCTGGAAAATGAGCTTGAACGCATTCACCAAAAGATCCCCCAAGCAAAAGCCATCGCCTATTTTCAGGCAAATACCAATACCTATGCTCCGGTGAGCAGACTTCGGGAGATCTATTCTCCCCTTATAAAGCTTCCCGGTCTTGCAGGTATATCTATAGGGACCCGCTGTGACTGTCTGCCGAATGATGTTCTTGATCTTTTGACAGAGCTTTCAAAGCAGACCTATCTTACTGTGGAGCTGGGGATGCAGTCGATCCATGATAAAACTATAGGATTCATAGGAAGAGGCTATAGTCATGAGGTATTCCTGGAAGGCTACAGGGCATTGAAAAACAGAGGTATCCGTGTCTGTGTCCACATAATAAACGGTCTTCCCTTTGAAAATGAAGCCGACATGACAGAGACCGCAAGGGAGCTGGGAAGACTTCGCCCTGATGGGGTCAAGATACAGCTGCTGCACATTATAAAGGGGACCGGTCTGGAGAAAATGTACCGCCGTGGAGAATTTGAAGCTATGACCCGGGAGAGCTATATCAGTACAGTAGTAAAGCAGCTGGAATATCTTCCCCCGGAAACGGTGATCGAACGCATTACCGGCGACGGAGATAAAAGAACTCTCATTGCTCCCCTGTGGAGCACCAATAAGATCGCTGTACTGAATGGGATAGATAAGCTGCAAAGGGATAATGACAGCTGCCAGGGTTTACTTTTCAGGGAAAATATATTATAATATTAAAAGCAGCACCGTACAAAGACTGATTGGCAGCTTTGCTCATACCGGTCATAAATTGATCCCCGGTCATCGCTCTGATCAGGGATCAGTATAAGATCATATCCCCATGGGGATTTTTAACAAAGAAAAATATGAAAGGAGAAGGGACAATGGACGCATTTTCGGAAGTTATGACGGGACTTGTCAAGGAGCTTTCCGCCTTCAGTGATATTATCGCCGCTGTAGGCATTATTTTCGTTGACTTCTGTGCAATATTCATACTGCTTTTCTGCCGTAAGGAAAAAAGCGTGGTACAGGAGCAATGGGAAAAGGCAGCCCGTCATGTTATGCTGGTGGACGAGGAGGGAGAATTCCGTTTTATGCCTGATTCCCAGGAGATACTTATGGGCCGGCATATATCCGCTGATCTTCGTTTTACGGATATGTCAGTGTCACGATACCACGCTATACTCACTCTGGAGGACGGCATCTGGACTATAATCGACCTGGGTTCCACCTCCGGTACTTTTGTCAATGGCAGCCGCATAAAGGATCAGCAAAAGCTGCGGCTCAATGACAGTGTGCAGATCGGCAAAAAAACACTGTATTTAAGGAGGGCTTCATCACAATGAGAATGAAAAACGGTCTTTCCTATTTTTCTATAATGTTCTTTTCTCTGCTGGCACATCTTTCTCTCCTGCTCATAGTATTTGTAAGAGGAAGATATGACAGCATAACCGACCCTATGATACTATCCGTTATGGTATTATCAATGGATATAGGATATTTTATATTCCTTCGGTTTATGAAGCAGAATACATACGCTTTTGATATTCTGCTGGTTACGGTACTGGGTATAAGCCTTATATTCCAATCCTGCTTCGGCAAGGTGGGATTCTCCATCAAGCACTTTATATTCTGCATCGTGGCACTGGCAATGGTGCAGCTTGGCTTTAAAATAGCTCAGGATTTCAGACTGGTGGAAAAATATAAAAAGATATTCTATGGTATTATCGGTGCGCTGGTGCTTTCCATCCTGCTGCTCACCGGCAGCAGAAGTATGTGGATAAGCATAGGCAGCTTTACCATACAGCCCTCAGAATTTATCAAGCCCTTCTTTGTATTGGTCTTTGCCACCTCTATAAATTCCCTGCGTCATCAGAACACTGTGCTGGGCATCAAGGTGGTATATGATAACTGGATCCTTATAGGGCTGACTGCATTGATAGTTCTTCTCCAGTGGTGGTGCCGTGACCTGGGAAGTCTTCCCACCTTTGTATCCGTAGCCGGCTGCGGACTTCTCATGAGGATATGCTATCCAAAGGCAAAGCTTTCAAAAAAGCTGATAATAGGTATCTGTGTGGGAGGAGCACTGATTGCTGCGGCTGCCTGGAAGCTGGCTCCGGGTTATGTACAGTCAAGACTTCACGCTGATATATGGGCAGATCAATACGGAAGCGGCTGGCAGCAGTGTCAGGCACTTATTGCATCAGCCGAGGGCGGATGGTTCGGTAAGGGTCCCGGTCTGGGAAGACTCTATAAAGTCCCCGCAGCGGACACAGATATAATCTTCTCCACCATCAGCGAGGAATGGGGACTTATTGCCGCACTTCTGGCAGTACTGCTGATACTCCTTCTTGTAGTGACCTGTATCATAAATACTCCCCGTTCTTATTTCCATACTACCCTGTCGGTAGGTGCATCGGCTGCGCTTATTACTCAAATGGCACTGAATATATTCGGCTCATGCAATCTTATACCCTTTACAGGAGTTACTCTCCCATTTATATCCAACGGCGGAAGCTCCATGATCGCCTGCGGACTTATTGCAGGATTTATGAAAGCAGGTCAGGCAATGGTCTACTATGTACCTCAGCCTAAAAGAAACCCGCAGAGAGGAGGAATGCCACGATGAAAAGTCTTAAAAGAGGAAGCAACCTTATAACTCTTATGATATCTCTGTTTATTGTCGGACTGTGTATCCTCCTGACAAAAATGATACTTGAAGCTCCTTTTTATGTCAGCCACTCCTCGGAGGCTGACCTGGGATTTGTATACGACCGAAACGGTGAGATCCTGTTTGACGGCAATGCAAAGCCGGGAGATTATCCTGACGGTCACTTCAAGGATGTGGGAAATCTTATAGGTGATACCAGTGGTCAGATGACCAATACCCTTGTAAGCAAAAATATGGAAAAGCTGAGCAATTACAGCTTTTTAGGCGGTATCACCAAGGACGGTCAGGCAGCTATATACACTACGCTGGATCACGCTGCCAATGAACAGGTATATACCTCCTTCGGCGGCAAGGACGGCTGTGCCATCGCATACAACTACTCTACGGGAGAAATACTGGTCTGTGTCAGCCGCCCAAATGTTGACCCTATCTCAGGCTATGAGGATGTGGAAAATCTTCCTGACGGAAGCCTTTTGTGCAAAGCTTTTTCAAAAACAGTCCCCGGCTCTACTCAGAAGGTGGCAACACTTCTGGCAGCAGATCAGGCAATGGGATATGATACTCTCATGTCCAAAAGCTATGACTGCCAGGGAGTCTACCGCAACAATACGGATATTGATATAATATGTCACCAATCATATGGCCACGGCACCCAATCAGTCCCCGAAGCATTCGCCAACAGCTGTAACCCTTTCTTCGCACAGCTTGTAGAGGATCCTGACTGGTCTATCGGAGATATTGAAAAATACTACGAAAAAATGTGGATAGCGGTAAATGACAATGATGAAAAAGAATTTACCGTAGACGGGATAATTTCAGATACCGCTTCCACAAAAATAGATGACAAAAACGAATTTGATACCCAATGGGGTTGTATCGGTCAGGGGTACACTATGGTAAGTCCCTGCATGATGATGATGTGGGAAAGTGCTATTGCAAACGGTACCGGAATGGCTACCATGCCTTACCTGATAGATCATGTGACAAATGTGTCGGGACGAACAGTGCAGACGGCAAGTGCCAAAACATCGGAACAGCTTTTTAGTGAAAGCTCTGCACAGGATATCCGTGACATAATGCTTCAAAACGGCAATAACTATTCTCTGGGATATACTGTAGGTATAAAAAGCGGTACTGCACAGGTCAAGGAGGGCAGAGAGGAAAACGCTCTGCTTACAGGCTTTGTAGATGACGAGGACTTCCCTATTGCCTTTGCCGTACTTGTGGAAAACGGAACATCATATGAATCCTCATATGTGGCACAGACTCTTCTCAGCGCAATTGATAAGTAAAAGCATAATAGCAGACCTGCAAATCCCCCAAAATTAGGGGATGCAGGTCTGTTTTATACATCATAAACATTTTTTCGGAATTATTTTGTTTGTGTTGTATAAACGATTACAAAATTATAATTTCAGCAAAAAAAATGATTGACAATTAATTCACAAAGTGTTACAATTAGAGCAGACATTAAATAGTTCCCCGGGAACAGCTTTACAACATCCGGCACGGGATCATTCCTTGTGCTTGAAATCTATTGGAGGTTACAGCTATGAAAAAGAATATAAAGATAGCAAGTGCTATGACTGCGGCTGTTATGGCATTCTCTGTATTTGCAGCAGGTATGCCGGCGGCTCTTTCGGATACACCGGGCAGTTATGAAATAACCGCAAGTGCTGCAAGTGTAATTGCAAGCGGAATCTGCGGTGCTAATAATAACAATGACATGGTCACCTCGGAAAATATGAACTCATACGATTACAATTCCGAGGTAAAATGGGAAATATTCGATAACGGCGGAAAAGTAAACGGTGAAACTGCTTATACTCTCATAATATCCGGTGATGGTGCTATGGCTGATTTTGAACACGATCAGTACCAGCCCTGGTTTCACTATTCCAAAAATGTTACGGATGTTTATGTAATTGACGGCGTTACGTCTATAGGTCTGAATGCATTCAGCAACTATAACGGTCAGTTCCGCAGTCTGAACATCGCCTGCATAGGCAAGTCGGTAAGAAAGATTGATAAATGGGCATTTGAGGTATGTTCAAATCTTTCCTACATATACTTTGAAGGCGCCGAAACGCTTCGGAACGGATCCGCCGGTTCAAATGGCTGGAATATCTACAATGACGGTGATGATGAGAATAACCCCTTCTACGGCTGCGGAACAGGCTCTTCAACAGTGACAGACGGCAAGCATATGATAAGCGTCCTGACCCAGACAAGTGATAAGGATTTTAACGATTCCCTGGCAAAAGCCATAAACGTTGGTGCAGAATTCAAGGACAAGATAGGTATTGAAGCAAGCGTAAGGTATGACTTTCCCATTGCGGATCTTGATCCCGATCTGGTCACAATGAACGACAGAAAAAATCTTCTCACCAATGTTCCCGAGGGTACAGAGTGCTACAGACGAATACTACAGGAATCCGTTTTATACCTTATAAAAATGGATGCAGATGATCTTAACTCTCTCACCTTCAGCCAGTTCAAAGGAAGCAGCTATGATGATCTGTTTATCAAGCTTCCCGAGGGTTACAAGCTCAACCAGCCAAAGCTTTCAAAAAAAGTTAATCTGAGAAAATACGAACTGCTGCAGTTCCCTGTCACATACCAGTATGTTGAAATGGAAAAAGACCCGGGTACCAACGATGTCACAGCTGTAAAGGTAGATAAACCGGAGATGTTAGAGGAAAGCAGAAACTTCTATGCCGACTATATGCTAAGCTTTGGCGGCAATACATATAATTTCTACCCGGTGACCCATACCTCGAATTATACACAGGTAGCAGCCAAAGCACCCACCTGTGTTGAGCAAGGCAATATCGGCTACTGGTACGATGAAGCAAATGATAAATACTATTCAGATCCATCCGGCAAAAATGTTACAACTAAGGAAGCTGTTACCCTCCCTGCAACAGGTCAGCACAAGTATGAAGACGGCAGGTGCATCAACTGCGGCAAATATGCAAGCAGAGAACTGGGTTATACCATATTCAAGGAGGATGGTATCTTCTACAACGTTTACCCCACCTATGCCGAGGTTGCCGACTGCGATGACAATATGACAGAGGCTGTTATCAAATCTCAGGTAAATAATGTGCCTGTCACAGAAATAGGCGAAAACTCCTTCAATTCCAAAAAGCAGCTCACCAAGGTAGTGATCCCCGAAACAGTAACTACTATAAAGAAAAGCGCATTCTGGGGCGCATCTGCTCTTGAAGCCATAGACATTCCCGAAACAGTAACAGCTATAGAAAACGGTGCATTCACACGCTGCAGTGCCCTCAAGGATATTACTGTAAGAAACCCTGAATGTGCTATAGGTCAGTCTACATCTACTGTTTCAAATTCCTACGACTACAAAACATCTCTTTACAACTATGAAGGCACCATCTACGGCTATGACGGCTCTACCGCTCAGGCTTATGCACAGGCACACAACTATAAATTCACTCTCCTGTCAGCCACTGCAGAAGATATAGCAGTTGATGAGACCGGTAATATCACCTGGAACAGAGCAGACGGTGCTGTTGCATACCGTATCATAAAAACATATAACAACAAGACATATTACGGCAAAAAGACTACAGATACAAGCTATAAAATGAACTTTGATCCAAAGGTACGCTATGAGCTGTGCATCCGTTCATATAATGCAGAGGGTATATACACAGACAGTGAGCCTATCGTTGTAGAAACAAAGGGACTTGAGATAGCAAAAGAACCCGCTCTTAATGAAAAGGGAGTTTTAAGTTGGGAGCCTGTTAAAAACGCAGTATCCTATCGTATAGTAAAGAGCTGGGGCGGTAAAACATATTATTCATCCAAAACCGAGGACTGCATGATGGCAGTAAAATATGATTCCCAGACCTCTTATAAGTTCTGCGTAAGAGCATATGATGCTCAGGGCAACTACACAGACGGTGCTGTCCTTAATGTTCAGGGTACAGCTCTTGGCAAGGTAACAGATGTGTCGATCAACAAAAACGGTGAGATCGTCTGGTCAAGCATTCCCAACGCAGTAGCCTACAGAGTAGGTATGGAGGCTGACGGCAAGACCTATTACAGTGCTAAGGTAACAGGTACAAGCTATATACTCAACAGCATTCCCAAAAGAGATTACCGGTTATTTGTAATTGCATACAATGTCTCCGGCAAAGCTTCAACAGGACCCAAAACAGAGATCAAGTATACAGCAGAATAAAGCCTGTAAAAAGCCCCTCTATCATGAGTGATAGAGGGACTTTGCTTGTCGAAAAACCTAAGGCAATACCGCACAAAGACCGCTTGGAAGCTTTGTGCGGTATTGCCTTAATTCACACTTTATAGCTGCTCTTCGTGCTTTCGGCTGCAATTATTGATCCCCCAACTAAATCTTGAATTTTCTGCTTGTCTAAATACTGAACTTCTGCGTTGGAAAGGCTTGAAATATGCCAGCATT
>CACZQG010000324.1 GCA_902783235.1 uncultured Ruminococcus sp. | reverse complement strand
TGCATTGGTCTTTAGTTCATTTTCCATACCTATATTATATCACATTTTGTTGATTTTGGCAAGCTTTATTTGGTATGTCAATAGTATAATTTGCTCCAATCTTCTCCATAGACCTTTTGGGACTTTATTGGAGTTCCGTGGTCTATATTATACCTCTTGGGATGAGTTTGTGGAAGATGCGGATTATTTTTGGGGGTACGAACTGCGTATTTCTAAAGGACTTACTCCATGCTTTTCGGCAAGTTTTGCTATATCGTCGTATTCAGGTTTACTTCGCTTTATCCCATATCCGCTTGCAATCTTGATATGCAGTTCCCCATATTCAGTTTCACATACCGACTCCCTGCGTTCAAGCATAAAACGATCACAATCAGATTGTCTGATTCCAATAGTTGTTGTATATTTAAAGATATTATATATCATTTTTTCACGCTGTTCTTCATGACATAAAACGGTAAACAAAACAGCAGGCCTGTTTTTCTTCATATATATCGGTATTGTAAAAACATCAAGAGCGCCTTCATCAAACAATTTCTCAGATGCAAATCCAATATCTTCCGGTGTCATATCATCAATATTAGCTTTAAGTTCAAGAATACGATCACTATATGTTTGATCTTCACCTATAAATGCTCTTATACAATTAAGGCGTTCAAGCTTTTTCTTGCCGAACCCATAGCCTATCTTCTCACTCTTCATAATATGCATTTCTTCAAACTTATCAACAAAATAACGCAGCAATGCTGCCCCTGTCGGAGTGCAAAGCTCACTTTTTATATTGCACGAATACATTGGTATGTCACGAAGTATGAATGCTGTTGCAGGTGCAGGAACCGGAAGAATACCATGTGCACAGTGAATATGTCCACTTCCGACATTTATCGGAGATGCTATTATCTTTTCAGGCGAGATCATTTCCATAAGCAGACAAACACCAACAATATCTGCAATAGCATCGAGTGTGCCAACTTCATGAAAATGTATATCACATATAGGTTTTCCATGTGCCGCACTTTCCGCTTCGGCAAGTATTTTATAAACAGCGGCAGCATCCTTTTTGACTTTTTCTGATATATCAAGACTATTTATTATTGATTCAATATCACTTATTGATGTATGCAAATGATGTTTATGAACATGACTGCTTTCATGATCATGGTTATGATGATGCTCATGTTCAGAATCATTCTTTTCGTGCGAATGCTTATCTGCATCAAAGCTTTTTTCTTCAACACAATTTAAAAGGACCGTCATCTTAGTTCCTTGAATACCACATTCGGAAACAGTCTGTGCTGATATTACGGTGTCAGGAAGCCCTATGGTATTCATTTTTTCAATAAAAGCATTTCTATCACATAGTTCTGAAAGTGCCGCAGCAAGCATATCCCCTGCCGCACCCATACTGCATTCAAGATAAAGCGTTTTCATTTTCTTTCTCCTATATGATTTATCATATTTGCCTGATAAGCTGCTCCAAAGCCATTGTCAATATTAACAACACTTACACCGCTTGCACAGGAATTAAGCATTGACAAAAGTGCTGACAAGCCGCCAAATGATGCTCCATATCCTACACTCGTAGGAACTGCAATAACAGGACAATCAACAAGTCCGGCAGCAACACTTGCAAGCGCTCCTTCCATGCCGGCAACTGCGATAACAACACTCGCAGACATCAATTCGTCTATATGTGCAAGCAGCCTGTGAAGTCCGGCAACACCAACGTCATAAAGACACACTATTTCATTGCCAAGCGCTTTTGCTGTAAATGCTGCTTCTTCCGCAGCATACATATCGCTTGTTCCGCCTGTTGCGATAACTATCTTGCCTATTCCGTCCGGATTGGGTGGTTCGCCGATCAGACCTATATTTCCAATATTATTATAATCAAGTTTAAATGAAGAACTTATTTCTTTTGCCTTTTCTTCAGATAATCTCGTAATGAGTATCTGTTCCTGTCCATTATTTTTCATAGTTTCACATATCTGCAAAATTTGTTCAGCCGACTTGCCTGCCCCATAAATAACTTCAGGTACTCCATTCCTTATTTTACGATGAGTATCTATTTTAGCAAAACCCAGTTCTTCAAACGGTGCTGCTTTTATCGCCAAAGCAGCTTTTTCAATCGAAATTTTATGCTCTGCTACTTTTTTCAGCAGAGCATTTATATATGTATTATTCATTTTTTTTCAGCTTTTTACGTACAATCCCATTTGGGTCTTTGATTATAAGCATTATGGTCCAAACTGTAATAGCAAGTCCTATCACGGAAACACCTAAAAACGTATCATTGAGCATATCCATAGGTTCCGGAGTAAAATAATCCGCACCTATTTCAAGATATTCCACTACGGCATCAACAAGCCACATAAGTGAAGCTCCCCAAAACATAAAACAGAGTACACCGATCTTCATATTTCTTGCTTTTTCGTTTGAATACCAGATAACCGTAACAATTACAGCAGAAATAATAGTTATAAGCAATGTCATATCTGTCCCTCCTCTGCCGTTTTTTCTTTCAAGGCTGGGATGCGTTTTTCAAGTCTGCTCGATATTATGACCATTCCGACCCAAACCAATGTTACCAATGCAGCCATTGCAACACCTGATGTCATCATTTCATGTAGCATTTCCGCACGGTCATCAGGATCTGAAGCATTAGTCAAGAACGGAAAATATGGAACGACCTCTCCGTGCCATATGTGTTCAAACGCAAGAAGTCCGGAACCGCCCCAAAGCATACCGTTAAGCCATTTGAGTTTATCTGAAAAACGAAGCTTCCCTGTCTCCTCCTTTTTTTCTCCGTGTTTAATAACTTTTTCAGCTACCGTTGTTATCACAGCCTCAGCTGCTGGTACAAGAAAACAAGCCATTTTTATTCCTCCATATTTTTATTTCTTTTTTCAGCACTTCATTCATACTGCCGGTTCGATAGCCTTTAATATCAATGCTAACATAATTGAAACCATATTCTTTTAATCCTTTATCGATCTGTGATCTTATTTCCGGTTCTATGATCTGTTCAAACTGTTCCGGAATTATTTCTATCCTTGCAAGATCGCCGTGCATTCTTACTCTGGTCTGTCTGAATCCTAAAGAATGCAACAACTGCTCTGATCTTTCGATCTGTTTCAGCTTTTCGTCTGTTATCAATTCTCCATAAGGTATCCTTGTCGCAAGGCAAGCATACGAAGGCTTATCCCATGTCGATAATCCAAGTTTATGAGAGATCATGCGAATATCAGCTTTTGTCAGTCCGGCATCTTTTAAAGGACTTTTTATATCAAGCTCTTTGATTGCCTTCATACCCGGTCTGTAATCATTCACATCATCGGCATTTTCGCCTTCTGCAACGACAGAAAAACCATTTTTCATAGCAGTATTTTTAATTTCTGAAAACAATGCTTTTTTGCAATGATAGCACCGATCTTTTGGATTTTTTGAAAACTCCGGTATACTGAGCACATCGAAATTCATTATTATATGCCTTATGCCATACTGTTTGCAGAATTCTTCTGCCTCAAGCGCTTCACTCTGAGATAAAACAGAAGATTCGACAGTTATCGCCGCAGCTCGCTCACCCAGTTCATCATGTGCCGCTTTCAGCAGCAATGTGGAATCGACTCCTCCGGAAAAAGCCACAGCGATACTTTCATATTTTCTAATATTCATCAAAAGCGATTCATATTTTAAGCTATCCATTTCAATTTTCCTCTCGATCGATAACCAAATAATAATGTTCTGATGTAAGTCTATACATAGTTTCACTTTTGTCATTTATCGGAAGCCTGTCAAAGCATAGATTAACATTGCTTAACAATTCCTGACTTACAACGCCGACCTCAAATCCTCTTGCTGCAATAAATTTTACATTATATCCCTGCTGCATCAGCTGTTCCAGAATTTCCTCAACAGTATAGTCTATTGCATGAGATGTATCACGCATACTTGTCAATCCGATAGAATATGCAAAATTGAAAATGTTATTTGTATTATGCAAAGAGAAAAACAGCTGTCCATTTGTTCTAAGCAATTTATATGCTGATTTTAATATCCTGAACGGATCACTGTATGTATTAATATCATTTCCGATAACAATATAGTCAAATGCGTTTTGTTCAAAGCTCTCACTGAACCCATTGATGCTTCCGCTGAAAACATTAGATGCTCCGCATACAGTCTGGAGATCTATCGTATACTTTGCATCAACAGTGTGCGCCGAACATTCTGTATCAAAAATATCAAATTTACGCAGTGCATTTTTGATTTCAAGAATTGGCGTCCCACATCTGACGTCAATACCAAGGACTCTCGCACGTTCGGTTTTGCTTGTTACTTTAAGTGCACTTAAATACTCGGGAATAAAATTATTAACATCGTCCCATGCATCTATTCCGAAATACTTATCACGGAAGTTTTGACGACCTATAGCAAGATCTTCATTCATTTTTTGAAGCTTTTCAGGACTGAGATTACTTTTATCATCATCATGGTGTATCCATGTATCACCGGCAAGAATTGCTTTGTAACCTGCTCTACGAACACGAAATGTTATATCATCATCTGAAAAACTATGACTAAATCCAACATCAGAAATTGGTAATCCTTTAGCATATAAACATTCTTTTTTATATAATGCACCTAATGTGATTATTCTCAATCTTTCATTCCATTTTTTAGGATCAGAAATATTATAATCAGCTGCTTTTTTTTGCATTTCTTCATAATATGAAAAAACAATGCCCGGATCCTGCATATTGGATACATTTGATGACATTGGATTTACAATTCCAATTTGTGGATTAGATTTAGCAATTATCAGCATATTCTTAAGCCAATTTTTGGTAACAATTACATCATCTGTCAAAAAAACAGTATATCTAGAGAACAGTTCATATCCAATAAATAATTGCGGTATAAATGCTCCATGGTTTTCTGTAAATCTTATAACAGCCATTTTTTCAAAACATACACTCTTAAAATACTCAAAAGTTCCATCATTTGAGCCATTATCAACAAGAATCAAATCATAATCAATGTTAGATGTATATTTTAAAACACTTTCAACGCATCTTTTAGTCTTTTCAATGTTATTATACGCCTGAACACATATAGTAACATCACTATTATACTTTTTATTGGTAATAACCGCTAAATCAGAACGGTTTTGATAGATGCTGTTTCCGAATTCAGATATATCAATATCTTTTGTGTCAATTTCAATTATTTCAGACATACTTTACTCCTCATAATTAGATGCCACTATTTCAATCTGATATACAGGTACAATATAATACTGATTCTAAAGAAGCAGGTGTATGTGAACGCAGGTAAAATTTATATTCCGGTACAAGCTCATGTATCATACACGGTATGTCCCAGAAGTGATTTGCTGCATGATAAACCGATATTGCAAGATCAGGTTTGTACTTTTTGATAAGCTCAGAAGCACCTCTAAGCGCCATTGGCTCAGAACCTTCAATGTCCATTTTAAGAAATGTGACCGGAACGTTCTTTAAAACATCGTCCATTTTGATAATTGGTAAAAGCTCACCATTTTCATCTACCGCACTGCTGCTTGCTGCAATACTGAATCTTTCTACACCTGTACGGTCTGATACTCCGCACGGATATAAAAATCCTTTTCCTATCTTATCAGCAAACTTATTACTATTTTCAGAAAGCATTGCAAAGTTATCTAATATCGGTTCAAATGCAATATAAGTTTCTATACTGTCACAATACTTTAAAATCGTTTCAAGACTGTCACCGTTATATGCTCCGCAGTCTACAAATCCGCCAAATCCTTTTTCCAGCTTAACACCTGCATCAAAGTATTGGCATGGTGAATCAGTTTCAACATATGATGAATAGTCTCGAAGCAGGTGTCCTTTCACACATGAGAGGAAAGTTTCTCTGCTCTCATCATCATTCATAAGTCCGAAAGCTGTTTCGATTTTTTCCTTTCTTGATGAAAAATACTCAGAATCAGGATTCTCATCTTTTACATCATCATAGCGAACCTGATGTGCTGTAATTATCTGAACAGGTGACACGTTTTTATACCCAAATCCCATAAGATCCTTCTGTATTCCGGACATTATATGTTTAGGAAGAGTTATGGAAATATATACATACGCTGTTTCTCTGATCTCAGATGATAATTTAGGATCATCCGGATGATAAACCGGTATTCCCATTTTTTTCATATCCGGTTTCGCATTTCTATCAAGAAAAGCAAATGGTTCTACTCCATAACGGCGGAACAATTCCAAATTTTCACTTCCGAAAGCTCCTGCTCCGTAAAGCAGAATAGTCTTCTCTTTCTGCGTTTTCATAAATTCAGAAAGATCTAACGGTGGATTAGCAACTCTCATATCAAATATTTCATCTAATTTATTCATGTTTTTTATTCCTTTCTTATTCTTTCAGCTAATTCATCAGCATACGGTTCGAGATCATCTTTACAAGAATACTTGGGCAATCCGCAGTGAGAACAGCCTTTAAACTGATCTCTTCCATTTTCTAAATGCCCTAATCTCAATTCACGAAGCTTATCTCCATTCCACATCTGATATAATGTTTCTTTATGTATATTGCCAAGCGCTATTTCATTGTCCCAGTCAACGCTGCACGGTGAAACACTTCCATCACATTTTACAGCTAAAACTGTAAAAATCTGCGGACAGATCCTTTTTTCTTTTATTTCCTGTCCATACTGTCCAGCAGAACCGCTGCCTGCCTTGATACTATCTCCAAAATCAAATTTAGGCCATATTGGATGGATATTTTCTATAAATATCTCATCACATAACGGACTGAATACCGAAAAGAATTTTTCTTTATCTGATTCACTTTTTATACTGGCACTTGCGATTTTTATAGTAAGTCTGCATTTTTCTCTATGCTCCGAGAAAAAATGTATGTTATCCACAAATTTCTCAAAGTCCACTTTTCTTCCCGTGATAGCATAATAGTCTTCGCTCGAAAGCGCTTCTACAGAAATATGAAGATGGTCTAGTCCGGCTTTAGCCAGCTTTATTCCCAGTTCAGGCTCCAATAAAGCTGCATTACTTGTAAGATCTATCGAATCTGTGACATTACGTTTCTTCAGAGTATCTATCATATCAGGAAGTGTAGGATTAACAAGAGACTCGCCAGTCCCATGCATATAAACT
>CACZQG010000323.1 GCA_902783235.1 uncultured Ruminococcus sp. | reverse complement strand
GGAAGCCATAGCAGCTGAATGAGTCATACCGGAGCAGCCGATAGTCTCGACCAGAGCTTCCTGGATAATGCCGTCCTTAACATTGAGGGACAGCTTGCAGGTACCCTGCTGAGGAGCACACCAGCCTATACCGTGTGTGAAACCCGAGATATCCTTTATCTCTTTTGCTTTTACCCACTTAGCCTCTTCGGGGATCGGAGCTGCACCGTGAGCAACGCCCTGTTTTACAGGACACATTTTTTCTACTTCGTTAGAATAAACCATATTTCTACTCCTTTCGCTTATTTAAGAAAAACGTTAAATTTTTCTCAATATCAGCATAATATAATTATAATACATTTTGCAATTTTAATCAAGGGGTTTTGACAAATTGCCCATTGTAAATAAGAAAAATAATTGTTTTAACAATAGTTGTTCGTTTACGAATAGTATAAAAAGCATTGCAGTCAGTATATATAATTCACCCTAAATACCGGGAATGATCAGTAATGACTTGAATATTCTTTGAAAATATGCTATCATAAAAAGGCTTTTTATGAAACCTTTTTCACATTATCAGCGTCTAATATACAGAAAAACAAAGCTTTGGATTTCATATCATAATTTTACAGAAAGGAGCTTCTATATGGCAGATGTATTAAAAAAAGCTCTCAGCGGCGATCCGGACAGCTTTATCGCTGTCATGGAGCACAATAAGCCCGCCATGTATCGTGTAGCGTTGAGTATACTAAAAAACGATACTGACTGTGCAGATGCAATGCAGGAGACTATACTCACCTGCTGGCAGAACAGGGACAAGCTAAAAAAACCGGCTTACTTTAAAACGTGGCTTATCCGCATACTTAACAACAAGTGCAACGACATAATACGCAAAAACAGCAGAATGTCATACGTTGAAAGCTATGAAGGCATTGAGCCGGCAGTAACGGACAACTATTCGGACGATGTTGATGACTGTATCGAAAGGCTGTCGGATAACAGCAAAACCATAATAGAGCTATACTATAAGCGAGGATTTAAGGTCAAGGAAATAGCCCTCATACTGGGTATCAAGGAAAACACAGTTAAAACACGCCTTGCACGTGCAAGAAAGGAATTTAAGGATATTTATCAGGAAGGTGTTGCTTTATGAAAGGAAGAATAACTGACAGCGAACTCTTAAAGGGCTATTTTATCCCGGATATGGTAAACGAAAAATGCGATGAGGCATTCGACCTTATACGAGAGGATGCAGCATCCCGAACTGTGAGAACACGTCACAGTATAAAAAAGCACACAATAGTAATATCCGTGTCTGCTGCGGCAGCAATACTGGTTTCATTACCTGCGGCTGCGTACTTTGCAAGAAGCGGCTTCAATTTTGTCAGCCACGAGATATATACTAAAAATCCAATGGAGAAAAACGACCTCACCCCTTACGCACAGGAGCTTGGTGCTGTAAATACACAGACCCACGCAGACATAACCATTCAGAGTATCTACTGCGACGGTGAATCTCTGGCACTGTCATTTGCCCTTACGCCTAAATCAGCAGACTTTGACAAGTGTACCTCAATTACTGCTGATATTTATTTAAAACGTGACGGCGAGCTTATCGAAAGTGAGTATGAAGCTTACAACGGCAGCTCGGGTATTGTTAGCTTTAATAAAGCAGACGACGGTGTATTCTACGGCGTTTTGAATATGAGCGATGTGAAAATAGAGAAGGAAACACAGCTTGATATAAAGCTTGCAGCAATGAAGGGTATCAACGGAAAGCATATGATATATCACCCCGACAACGAAAACACCCCTTACGAATCGGGAACATATATCCCGGAGGAAACCGGTATTTTTGAAGATGTATTCGAGTTCTCCGAGGTAATAGCTCCCGACACTTCAAACAACAAGCTTTATGAGGTAAACGAAACGCAGGGCAATGTTACTCTCAGCAGCGTATTTGTTACCCCCTTCAAGACAGAGATAGATATAGAGGGGCTGGGGGAAAAGCAGTCGATAAGAGTGAAGGATCAAAACGGCGATACGATCGAATTTATCAACTGGAACGGTAAGTGTATACTTGCATCTCCCTACAAGACATCGAAGGAGCTTATCATCGAAACATTCAGGCTGAATGTGGATGATTTCCCCACCGAGTACAGCTTTACCGTACCGATAGAAAAGGGATTTACGAATAAGTGGAATGTAGAGTATGATAATTCCAATATTGTTTACGACCCACCATATGAAGTAATAGAAAGCTTCCACGCTGAAAAGGCTGAAAAGGAGCATACAGCTCTCCAAAGAGCCGTAGAGACAGCGGATAAAACGCCTACAGGCACACCTGTTGAGTTCAAGGATTATATCACCGACCCCGATGATATCCATAAAGAGCCGATGTTTGTAAATATGAGCGTGAATATTACGGGCAGCCGTGTTGAGGATATATCAGACTATGATATAGACGAGGACAAGCTAAACTGGTTTAATGAGGGTAATGAGACGGGTGCTGCTCCCGGAATGCTGCTTGTTGACTATGAGCTTACAAACGAATCGGACGAATCAGGCAGAAACTGCTTCTGCGGATTACAGACCTACAGCAAAGACCTTAGCTTCAACTGCAACGAGCCCGACTACATTTCCTACAAGGACAACGGCGGTAAGGACAGCTATATGTACGATTTCAAGCCCCACGAGACCAAAAAAATAACTCTCGGTTACATGATACCGGAAAATATCGCAGATGACGGTTTCTACGCTTTTGTACACAAGGAGCAATCAGCTTATGACCTGACAGCAGGCAATATAGAGAACGGAAAGATTCAAGTGATAGAGCTTAAATAATGCCATATTAAATAATCTGATCCTCCGTATCTCTCCCCCTCCTCTAAAAAAGACCCCCGGTAAAGAGTATCACCTTTACCGGGGGATTATAATGGATTTTTTTTAAAGATCAGAGTGACAGCTTACTCACCCAGCTGATTTTCGATAAGAGCGGAGGTGTCAAGACCGTTTACTTCGCCGTCGCCGTTCATGTCGGCATTTGAGAAGGTTGCATCATTTACAAGGGGATAAAGCTTATTGTTAAGATCGTACTTTGCAACAGTTGTAAGATCAGCAATATCCACTATGCTGTCTAAGTTTGCATCGCCTTTGAGGGCAGAAATCGAGTTATCCTCTTCTTCAAAAAATGTCATGCCGCCTGATACGACCTCCATAAG
>CACZQG010000322.1 GCA_902783235.1 uncultured Ruminococcus sp. | reverse complement strand
TGAAACACTGGCGGATGACGTCAAAAGCTCCCAAGCGGTCTTTGTGTGGTGTTGCCTTAAGCTTATGTTGATCCTGTGCCCATTGGCTATTCATAGAATTGGATAAAACCGATGCAGGTAAAGATATGATGCATCATTGATAATGAAAAACAGAAAAATGAAGAATCGGAGTGGCTTTTGCAGACCCTCCGATTTTTTTTGAAAAAAATATTGAAATATCTGTAATTATGTGTTATAATAAATATAGCTATGTACATGAGGTACGAAAGGGAATTAAAATGATCAAAAAATTGACAAGAAAAAGTGAGCTTGCATTTCAGCAGGGCAGGCTTTTGCTAATAATATTTTGTATATATACACTTGCGGTGAAATTCATCGGCAGAGAACCTATAGGTCCCAATGAGTCCAAGGTGGGTTTTGCAGGACTTAATAAATGGTTCAGAGATCTGGTCAACTACAATTCTGCGTGGTACAGTATCAGTAAGTTTTTTGGCATACTTGTTATACTGACTGCTGTTATGTTCGGGCTGCTGGGGCTTATAGAACTAATTCGACGAAAAAACCTTTGGAGTGTAGATATGAATTATATATCCTTGGGTTTTTTCTATGTGGTGGTGGCTATTGTTTATTTCTTTTTTGAAATTGTTGCTGTTAATTACCGTCCGGTAATGACCGGGGATGTTCTTGAAGCCTCGTATCCCTCTACTCATACCATGCTTGCCATATGCGTGATGGGGTCGGCTATGCTTCAATCGGGGCGGTTGATACGAGATACCAATAAGAGATTTATATTCAACTTTGCGGCTTTTTTTATTGCGTTCATGACGGTGCTTGCAAGGGCAATGTCCGGTGTCCATTGGATCACTGATATTATTGGTGGTCTCTTACTTTCCTTTGGTATGGTTTTGATGTATAAATCCACATACATAAGAATAGAGGCAATGAAGGAATTGGAAGCTCGCAAGACTTATGAAAGACTTCATGCTGACAGAAGACGAAGAAGATGAATCGATATTATTATGGACGGCTTGATGCCGTCCTTTTTTATTGCGATAGACAAAATGAGCCAATAATCAGCATAATTATCCGGTCATGTAATTCTCATATATATAATTTCTCTTGACAATTACGAAGGAATGATGTATAATATTATTATAGATTTTTGTGCATTTTTGTGCAAATTACAGCTCGGAGGTGGATTGTCATGGGCGATCTCGTTAAGGTGGTATATGACGGAGAAATCAATACGACATTTATAACTGTCAATGGTGTACCATTTAATACAGATAGGATCGATGGCAGAGAGATAGAAGAATGGGTATTTCCCTTTATGATAAGAAATACATCCTGGAATGGTTTTTATTCCGAGATGGTTCAGGCTCTCAAGGGAAGCAGAAGCTTTGATCTTATATTTTATGGATCGGATCATGCATACAGAGAACTGTCAAATGCACTTCGTGGTTTTCCTGTAAGGATCGCAGCGGATAATGAGGTAAGGATAGTTTATGATGATTCCTCCCGGCGTACCGATATCAAGATAAATGGGAAAAGACTGGATACTGCGGATATACAGGGAAGGGATATAAATGAGTGGATAAGGCCTTTTTCTGCAAGAGGTATCAGATGGAACGGGCTATTTACTGAGCTTTCCGATATAATAGGCTCGGAGATCTTCACTGTTAAATTCATAGGCAGCAGCAAGTCAATGACCGAGCTTATAATTGAACGTCCGGAGACTGTAAATCTTATATTTGAAAATATAGAGAGCAAGAATACAGAGCTTAGCAGTTCAGATGACGGAGGCTTTGACTATACCTTTAATGATATAGTTTTTGAGGAGCATAGACTTAAGGATCTGGGTGATCCGGTGGTACTGGGAGAAGGGGAGCATAACTTTTTCCCATATGATCTCAGTGTTGATAATATAAGTCGATCTGTTCACGTTGATACTGAGGATTTTACCGCATTTATTGAAAACGCAGTGGATGATATCAAAGATGCAGTACTTCCGGAGGGAGATTATGTTTTAAACAAGCTTAGTGTTGCTATCAGCTCAGCGGTGAGCGGATACAATAATTGGTGCAGTATTGCTATTGCCAAGGCTACTGTTGATAAGGAGGCAATGCCTGATATCGACTATGCTGATGAGTTGATTTATGGGGACATTATGAAGGCTGGATATTGGAAAACCTCTTCAATTCCGTGCAGTAAGGACCGGGCTTTTATACATAAGCTGGATACTATGAGAAAAATGTATACCAAAGTGAAGGGTATTCATGCAGTAAATCTTCTGAAATATCACCGTGATACCATGCGAGCCTTTATAGATGCCTATGAAAGCTCAAATAAGTATTCAGAACTGCGTATAACGGAAAGATACAGGTTTTATTACGATGTATGCAGACAGGCTGTATTCAAGGTGGGGGCTCACCTGAAGGAGATATATAATGACAGGGCTAATATGAGCAAGTATTTTATGACATATATAAAGAATACAAGTCCCGGCATTGATGTTCCCGGTGGCAGACACATTGACATGAATGATCTTTGTTTTGAAATAAACAAATATCTGGAGCAGCAGCTTTTAAATGAAGTGGTCTATATGAATCAGGATTCACTTCTTGATAAGGTGGGATACTGGCTGCCCTTTGTGGAGATCGCTGCCAATAAGAGTATGGACAAGAAGGCGAATAATATATGCCGTGCATCTGTCAGCTATATTTCAGAGATCAATAAGGGGATCTATTACTTTATAGTCGGAAAGCTGTTTACTGCTATGGCTGTAAGAGAAGTCAGTCAGACAGGTAATATCTACAATTAAATATACATACATAATAAAAAGATTACAACTGTGCAAGAAATCGTTTAAGTGCTGTGGTATAATATGTTTATAACCATGGAATGGCTTTAATGAATAACCGGTATATGTATTGATCCCCCAACAAAATCTTGAATTTTCTGCTTGTCTAAATACTGAACTTCTGCGTCGGAAAGGCTTGAAATACGCCAGTATTC
>CACZQG010000321.1 GCA_902783235.1 uncultured Ruminococcus sp. | reverse complement strand
CTTTCGTTGTTTGTTGCTTTGAACTATTGCAGCAATTACAGATGATATAATATATACCATGAAAATCACACCTTCCGCACCCAGAACAGGAAGTGCAAAGTTGCCAAGCTGAACTATGTGTTCATCACCTGTTGCAGGAACAAGGATATTGAATGCATTTTCAAATACGACATTTTTATAGTAATCATCAGATGTTCGCTCGGTTATATCAATAAGTGATTCTATTTTGCCGTTAATGCTTTTCAGTGCTTCCTCTACCCGTTCATTACTATCTTCTGATGAACCGTTGTCCTCATCCACTGAATTAAGTCTTGCCCTGTAGTATTCTGTTTTTTGTTCCTGCTGTGATAATGAGTTGAGCAGTGTTGTTTTTCTCTTTATCAAAGCATCATATTTCTCAGATACACGGGAATATGATTCCTGATCGTCATTTTCTATATTACCGAATATAAGCATTTTATCCTTTTGATAGGTTTCTATGGATTTTGATACAGAATCCAATTCAGCCTTTATGACCTCTGTATCGTGTTCCATGTTTTCAATCTTGAATTTGTAGAAGGTGGTGAGTCTATCCTTATCACCTGTTATACTGTTAATTGTGATGTATGAGGAAAGACTGTCCAGATCGGCTTCACGGATGGTTCTGATATTGCTTAGTATATCATTGAAGTTATATCCTGTTTTGCTTGAACGGAATGATGTACTGTCATTTGCCGATATATTTGCAACATAGCTTTCAAGATCATCAAGAGTAAGTCGGAAGATATCAACAGCAGCAGGGTAGTCATAGTCAGTGTACTCTACCGCAGCAAGGGAATTACCCAAAGCCTTGTTATATCCGTAGGTTTTGAAAAAATATGTCTGATATACACGGAGTATCTCATCAATTATATTTTTTCCCATGTCCATGTCATAACCGGTGCTGCTGCTGTCAAATCTTACTATATAGTAGGTGGGAAAATATGATACATTCAGCAGGGCATCAGCGGTATCTATATTACCGGATTTAATAAAAAGCTTCTGATAAAGGGAGATCTTATCCAAGGCTTCATTAGGAACTACGCCTTCAATGCTTATATTTCTGCGGACAGTTTCAACATTTTCTGCCGGTTCGCCAATATCACTCATTGCCTCTTCAATAATGTTAGGTGATTTGACTTTATTTATATCAAATTCCTTCCCATCCGGTGCAAGGCCCTTTTCAATTCCGTCATACTTGAAGCTTATGAGTGCTGTTATCATATCTGTACTGGTAGAACGGCTGGTTATCAATACTATACCCGAAGTGATTATTCCGACTACAACAGCAATGGCAAGCCATAATGTCAGAAATCTTCTCAGTACAGAAAAAACTTTTTCAAATGATATGGTGACCTTGTCTTTTTCCTCGGGTTGATTGAGGGTGATGCTTATATTTTTCTGTTCTTCATTATTCATAGCTATCCTCCTCATTTTTTCTTTGCATTTTTGCCCGGACTTTTGGGACGAGTTTTATTTTCGGTTTTGCGAGGCAGCTTTTCAAGTACCCGGCTGAATGCAGGAATAAAGCTTAGAATACACAGAAGTATATATATTCCGGTAATTATAAGAAATGCTTCTGCCAATGGGTATACAGATGCTTTTGCTGCCGACTTTAAGACACTCATAGCTGAATCTGATGCAGGAGTTATGATCTGATACGCATTTTTTAAAATTACTTTTTCATAGTATTCATTAACGGTTTCACGGACCGCTGAAAGGAGAGTCTGCAGCTTTTGACTCAGTTTGTCCAGATCCTCTTTGACCTTATCCTCCGAGCCTTTTTTTGCCGCCTTTTTCAAGTCATCTATACGCTTTTGATATTTGCTTATCTGCTGAGATGCTTCTTCAGCAGCTTTTCTGGCAGCAGCTTCTTTATCTATTAATTCTGCGTATACATCTGAGGATTGAACAAAGGATGTATTTGTATCAGCATCTGAACGGTCGAATACCATAATGGTATTCTGCTGATATGAATCGATCGTATCTTTAATTCCCTCCAGGAGCTGCTCCTGCTGCATTTTTGTCCTTTTCAGTTCTTCTATTCTGAATTCATATTTTGAAATAAGATCATCTTTGCTTTTGGTAACGCTGTAAAGTGTTATATAAGATGAAAGCATTTCCAGATCTTCGGTTCTGACCGTATCAATAGACTTTGCCAGGTCAGAGAAGGTATAACCGCTTTTTTCTGATCTGAATCTGACTTCATCTGTTTTTTCCAGTTCCTCAATGTAATTTCTCAGAGAACTGAGATTTGAATCAAATATCTGCACCGCATCTGCATAATCGTATTCCTTGTGGTCAATGGAAATAACAGCATTCTCTATAGATCTTTTATAACCATAGGAATCAAAAAATGTTGTTTTATATTTTTCTGTAAGAAGATTCAGAAGGGCGGTACTTTGCTGGGTGCTTAGTCCATCAGCCTTGCTGCAATCCATTGTGATCCTGTACAAGGTAGGGTAGTAGGTAAGATCCTTCATATTCTTGTATATTTCTACCTTATCGGAATCATACATGGAGGTATAGTTAGTAATACGGTTTATAACGTCTGACGGGACATTTCCTGATATCGAAATACTGGAATAAAGCTTGTCCACGTCGTCATAGCTTATATTCAATTCATCGAGACATTCCTGTATGGCTGATTTTGAGCGTATATCATTGACATCGAATTTGTTGCCCAGCGGATCATGTCCTGATTCGATACCGTCAAAACTGAAGTTTACTGTAACGGATACGCTTCTGTTGGTAAAACCGCTGACAATGTTCATACTGCATATTGTCAAAGCAGCGGCGATCATTAATACAAGCCACAGCAAGAAGAATTTTTTCATAGCCTTTATTATACTGACTACAGGCAAATAGCTTTTAACCTTTTTATTATCCAAGCTCACACATCCTTTTCTTTTTTATAACATTGTTTTTCCATTGTGAAGAGTCGGTCATCCTAACCGTGCTATAAATGCAGGTCAGGATCATTTCCACAACTATTAAAAGCAAGCGGCAAACAATCAGCTGTCTTAATAGTATTCTCTGAATAAACCATACTCTTTAATTGTATCACAATATTTAATTAATAG
>CACZQG010000320.1 GCA_902783235.1 uncultured Ruminococcus sp. | reverse complement strand
TGGTGCGGGTGACAGGACTTGAACCTGCACACCTTGCGGCACAAGAACCTAAATCTTGCGTGTCTGCCAGTTTCACCACACCCGCATATCAGGTGTTGTGAGAAGCGTAAGCATTCCCGGCAACACCAAGGGATATTATATCATATTTTTAATAAAATGTCAAGAATAAATTTCATTGAAATTTTTCAAGAAATTTAATCACTTAATAATTTACCTGCATTTTGCAGATCAGCAGTATTTCAGGCTGCTTTGCTCCGGATCATTCCTTGTTTGCCTTAAAGTCAAGGTATTCCTCATAGGTTCCCTGCCTGTCTATGCAGCCCTCCGGAGTGATCTCTATGATGCGGTCAGCCACCGTCTGCATTATCTCGTGGTCGTGGGAAGCCAGGAGTATAACCCCCTTAAAGCTGACCAGACCATTGTTTACCGCTGTAATACTTTCCAGATCAAGATGGTTTGTAGGGCGGTCAAGCACCAGTACATTAGAGCCGAAAAGCATCATCCGTGAGAACATACATCTTACTTTTTCGCCGCCTGACAGCACGTTTACCTGCTTGAAAACGTCATCTCCGGAGAAAAGCATACGTCCTAAGAAACCACGGAGGTATGTGTCTGTCTCGTCATCGGAGTACTGTCTCATCCAGTCGATTATTGAAAGCTGGCAGCCGTCAAAATAGCTGTTGTTGTCTACGGGGAAATAGGAAACAGAAGTAGACACACCCCATTTGAATGTACCTTCGTCAGGCTGTTCCTCCTCCATGAGTATCTTGAACAGCATGGTTATTGCCTGTTCATCACCCAGAAACGCCACCTTATCTGTTCTGCCAAGGGTAAAGCTTACGTTGTTGAGAAGCTTTACTCCGTCTACAGTCTTGCTTATGCTGTTTACGGAGAGTATTTCCTTACCCAGCTCTCTTTCGGGAGAAAAGCCGATAAATGGGTATTTTCTGCTGGAGGCAGGCATTTCCTCCACCGACAGATTGTCCAGCAGCTTACGTCTTGATGTGGCTTGACGGGATTTTGATTTGTTGGCTGAGAAACGTTCGATAAAGGCTTTCAGTTCTTTTATTTTTTCCTCGGTCTTTTTATTCTGCTGCTTTATCATACGCTGTATCATCTGGCTGGATTCGTACCAGAATTCGTAGTTGCCCACATACATTTTTATCTTGGTATAGTCGATATCAACTATATGAGTACACACATTGTTCAGGAAGTGCCTGTCATGGGAAACTACCAGTACTGTACCGAAGTACTCCGCAAGAAAATCCTCAAGCCACTTTACGGCATCTATATCCAGATGGTTTGTAGGCTCGTCAAGGAGTATTATATCCGGATTGCCGAACAGTGCCTGTGCCAGTAATACCTTTACCTTTTCATTACCTGTCAGAGTTGACATAAGGGAATAGAGTATGTCCTCGGAAAGTCCAAGACCCTGTATCAGCTTGGAAGCGTCCGATTCAGCCTCCCATCCGTTAAGCTCTGCAAACTCCGCTTCAAGCTCGGAAGCAAGTACACCGTCTTCCTCGGAAAAATCCTCCTTTGCGTAAAGCTCGTCCTTTTGCTTCATTATTTCGTAAAGACGTGCATTTCCCATTATAACTGTGTCCAGTACGGTAAATTCCTCAAAGGCAAAGTGATCCTGCTTTAGTACAGAAAGTCTTGCTCCCTTTTGTATTGAGACTTCACCCTTTGTAGGCTCTAATTCGCCGCATAATATACGCAGAAATGTCGATTTTCCTGCGCCGTTAGCACCGATTATGCCGTAGCAGTTGCCTCCGGTGAACTTCAGATCAACATCCTTGAAAAGCGTTGAGCCGCCGAACTGCATGGTGACATTTGAAACTGTTATCATATATTTTTCTCCTTTTCCCATTCACAAGCTTTTTTGAAAAAAAGCTTGGCAAAAAACTTTTAAATCACGCATTTACGCATACGAAATAATTTACTTAATACTCGCTATGCAGCCGAAAGCAGCCGGTCATAAGCAAGGAGCTTGGCAAAAAACTTTTAAATCACGCATTTACGCAAACAGAATATTCAAGATTTAGTTGGGGGATCAATATTATTCACTATCTTGTCCACCGCCTGGGGTAGCTCACTTATACTGCCGATAAGTATATCAGCCCTGTCAAGCTCATTTTCTGCACAATAGCCGTAGGTGCAGCCCACTGAAGGCAGACCGTGTACCCAAGCCGTTTCCAGGTCAAAATACCTGTCGCCCACCACCATGAATTCGCCGTCATGCTCTTTCCTGATCTCTTCAAATATCTGTGGCTTTGGGATATAGTCAAAGTCCTCCGAGCAGTAATAAGCGGAGAAAAACCTGTCAAGTCCGTGAACACGTCTGTGAAGCTCCATATAGTCATGCAGACAGTTACTTAAAAATATCAGCTTGTGACCGTTTTCTTTAAGCTGTGACAATGCCTGTTCCGTTCCCCGGTAAAGCACGGCTTTTCCGTTTTCCGTAAGCTCTGCCATGTAATCTGATACCATTATTGTCACCTTTTTCTTTTCGCTGTCAGCGAGCTGGGGAGCGAATTGGTTCCACATTTCCTTTGGGGAAAAGCCCAGATAGCTTATTATCTCCGGGTCGGGGTAGTCACGGTACTCCATAAGACCGCTGTCTACCAGATATTTATATCCCGCACGGAATGCAGGAACATATATAGCGGCACAGTCATGGATCGTGCCGTCAAAGTCCATTATTATATTCATTACTTCTCGATCTCTCTTATCAGGTTTACCATTTCGATAGCCCCAAGAGCGCAGTCATAGCCCTTGTTGCCTGCTTTTGTGCCTGCACGTTCTATAGCCTGTTCAATGTTGTCGGTAGTAAGTATACCAAACATAACAGGAAGACCTGAATTCATAGATACTGCTGCTATGCCCTTGGATACCTCGTTGCATACATAGTCATAGTGGGAGGTCGAGCCTCTGATAACAGCACCGAGACATATTACAGCATCATATTTGCCGCTTTCAGCCATTTTTTTTGCAATAAGAGGTATTTCAAATGCACCGGGGACCCATGCGGTATCCACAGCATTTTCGTCAACGCCGTGACGCTTCAGACCGTCCATTGCGCCGCTTACCAGCTTTGAAACAATAAACTCATTGAAACGGGCAGCAACAATACCTATTTTAATATTGTCCGATACGACTTTTCCTTCAAAAGTATTCATTGAACTTTCTCTCCTTTATGATCATATGATTTGATATTCCATCTGCAAGCATACCCCAAGGGCATTTGTGTTTCTATCCAAATCGCAGATTTGGTGAAACACTGGCGGATGACGTGCAAAGCTTCCA
>CACZQG010000319.1 GCA_902783235.1 uncultured Ruminococcus sp. | reverse complement strand
GTTTCTGAATCATTAATTATAGAAGAAAACGACGTGATTGATCTACCTTTTGTTCCAAGTGGATTCCCTGAGCTTCCTAAAGGAATATCAAGTTTTGATGACAAGAACCATGTGAAGAAAGTAATATGGGAACAAATTGATAAGGACACAGCTTATGATCTTGTTGACAGCATAACAGCATGGCTTGGAGAAAACACTTTGATTGAGGATAACTTCATAAGACTTGGACGAACAGTACAGTGGAAATGCACGGATCCGGCTCTTTACAACGGATATATATCCATGCAGTATGTTGAAGATACTGAAAAGAACAGTATGTTTCCGCAGTGCCAGCTTAGTTTTTCAGCAATAAAAACTCTGTGAATTATTCATTTCGTTTGTTGTTAGATCACATATACACAAGAAAGGTATAGGATATGCCACATACAGCACATATTAATGAAAACGGAATACAGACCGTCGGTGAACATTGCCGTAATACTGCTGAACTATCGTCTTATTTTGCTAAAGATTATTTGGCTGAAAACATCGGATATTTACAGGGATTGCTTCATGACATGGGAAAGCTTACTCAAAGATTTGATGATTATATCAACAACAGAATCAATATCCAACGAGGTGAGATAGATCACAGCTTCGCCGGTGCAAAATACCTGTGCGAGTTAATGAGCGACGATAAGAACCACTATCATACAGCTCATATAATTGCAAGAACTATTGCATCTCATCACGGTCTTAATGATTGGGTAGATGAAAATGGAAAAGATAGGCTGCTTGAACGTATATCCAAAAATGAATCTTATGATGAAATAATACATAACCTTGGCGAGATCGCAGATAAAAATGAGATCTACAGCTTACTTGATAAATCAGCTGTAGAGTACAAAGCACTGCGAAAACAGATACGAGATATAAGCAGTAATAGCACAGAAATGGCATTCTATCTCGGTTTACTTGAAAGATTGATGCAGTCTGTACTGATAGATGCTGACAGGACTGATACGGCAGAATTTATGCTATGTAAAAGTCAGAGCTTGAATATCGATACCAAAGTCCTCTGGAACAGTATGAGGGACAATATAAACGAAATGCTTGTCAGATTTGCGGAAAAGACAGATGTGATATCGGTTTATAGACGTAGCATATCAGACAGATGTGCAGATTTTGCCCATCATAAGGCAGGTGTCTGCCGATTGATCGTTCCTACCGGCGGCGGAAAAACGCTCTCTTCCCTCAGGTATGCAGTGGAGTACTGCAAAGAATTCGGATTGCAAAGAATAGTTTATACTGCACCTTTCATGTCGATACTTGAACAGAACAGCGACATAATACGATCAATAGCAGGAGAAGACAATTTTACAGAGCATCACTCCAATGTGCTTGCCGAGATAGAGACACAGGAAAAACTTGCGGATTATGAGCTTCGTACAGAAAGGTGGGACTCTCCGGTTATTGCAACAACAATGGTGCAGTTTCTGAATTCTCTCTTTTTAGGCAAAATGTCGGCAGTAAGGAGAATGCACAGGCTCTGCAAGTCTGTTATTATAATAGATGAGGTACAGTCTGTTCCTTTAAAATGTGTAAATATGTTCAACCTGGCAATGAATTTCCTGTCAAAGATTTGCGGAAGCGTGATAGTCTTGTGTTCAGCTACGCAACCTTCAGGTTCAGAAACACAATATAAGCTTCAGGTAGATGAGAATTACAGTATGACGGGAGATTACAGAAAAGATTTTGCTGTATTTCATCGTGCTGATATTATTTCTGCAGTCACTCCGTATGGTTTCAGTTTTGATGAAGCAGTAATGTTCTGCCACGAAAAATTCTCTGAATCCGGTAATCTTCTCGTTGTACTGAATACTAAGTCTTCTGCACGCGAATTATATTCAGGATTAAAAAAAGAATGTTTAAACAAAGCTGAAGTGCTTTATTTGAGTACAGATCTGTGTCCTATGCATCGACGTGAGCGTATTGCTCGTATAAAAGAACTGCTGAACGAAAATAAGCCTATAATTTGTGTTACAACACAGCTTATCGAAGCAGGAGTAGATATATCATTCAGATGTGTTGTGCGTTCTCTTGCGGGGCTGGATAATGCAGCACAAGCAGCCGGACGATGCAACAGAAACGGAGAAGCGGGTAAAGTCTGTCCTGTCTATCTGATAAAACTCAAAGAAGAAAAACTTGGAAATCTCAGACAGATTAAAGATTCACAGATGATATCGGCAGCCATGATTGAAGGCGGGAAGTACCCTGATCTTCAATCTCCGGAATCAGTTATGGAGTATTTTACAAAGCTTTATCGTACAGAAGAAAAAATGCTATCATATAATGCAAATGACAAAAATGGTGCTAATACTACTTTATTGGATCTGCTTTCGCTCAACAGTAAAAGATTCGAAATCAGTGCCAAGACAAGTGATAAATACAGCTCGCAGGCTTTCAAAACAGCTGGGGAGCTGTTTAAGGTCATTGATAATAATACAACAGATATAATAGTTGGATACAATGACGAAGCACGATATCTTATAAATCGTCTTGACACCGAGAAATACGATGCTGATGATTTAAGAAAAGCTCAGAAGTATTCGGTAAGTCTGTATTCAGATAATATCAGAGTTCTTGAAGAAAAAAACATTATCAGATTGCTCAGTAGTGGTGCAATAGCTTTGGAAAGTAGCTTTTATAATGATGAGTATGGTCTTGACGTGACGGGCAGTATTCATGAAACATTGTTATTCTGATAAATATCATAAGAAGCCGTATAGGAAACTATGCGGCTTTTCTTGTTCAAAACTGTATTAATCTCAAACCATACAGATATAGTATTATTTTTTGGAATCATCGCTCCTAAGTAGAATAAGACAGACCGACTGTTGCTAATGCACATAAATTATTGACAGTTGCGTCAGTATATGGTATAATATTCACGAAATTGCTTTAGTAAAGGAGGTCATCATGGACATATTTGGTTATATTAAATCGAACATGCCAAGGCAAAGAAATACTATTGAATACGAAGTGTACGGTTCGCTTGCATTGTTCTCTGATATTTTAACACGAACTGGCGGCGAAAAGTTTTCGTATCCTATCCCGACGTATGAAGCGCTTAAAGGTATAACCCATTCGATTTATTTTAAGCCTACGTTGATGTGGATTGTAGATGCGGTGAGAATAATGAATCCGATACGAACAGTCAGAAAAGGAATAAGACCGGTAAACTATAGTGGCGGTAACGATCTTTCATACTACACCTATCTAGACGATGTCCGATATCAAGTGCGCGCACATTTCGAGTGGAATCTCAACCGCCCGGAACTTGAAGCAGACCGCAATGAAAACAAGCATCACAATATAGCAATGCGAATGGTAACGCGCGGCGGCAGACGTGACATCTTCCTTGGTACACGCGAGTGTCAGGGATATGTCGAGCCCTGTATATTCGGTGACGGCGAGGGTGCATACGACAGCTGCGGCGAGATACCATACAGTCTGATGCTGCATGGGATCACATATGCAGATGAGGCTATATGCGAGGAAGATAAGGGGCAGATGACTGTGAGACTTTGGAGACCAGTAATGAAGAACGGAATCATAGAGTTTATCCGTCCCGAGAATTGCGATCCTGCTCTCAAACGCCATATACGAGAAATGTCGATAAAACCGTTCGGGCATGGCCTTGGTAACTTCAGCGGACTTGATGAGTTTGAAGGAGGCAGTACCAATGAGCTGGAATGAGGAATTGCATGAGATATATGTTCAGAACTGCGGCAGAAAAGTTGAAGGAAATGATCCCATTCTACTCCCGGTAGCTCGCTCAACTGCAAATGCACAGATAGAGATAACTATTGACAAAACCGGCACATTCAAAGACGCTAAAACTGTAGAAAATAGCGATGCGGAAACAATAATACCTGCAACAAACGATTCGGCGACAAGAACCAGCGATATATGTCCTATGCCTCTCGCAGACAAGCTTATGTATATCGCAGGAGATTATCTTGAATATGTTGACACAAAGCGTTTCGGATATAAAGAGTACATAGAACAGCTCAGTAAATGGTGTGACAGCGAATACTCACACCCTTCTGTCCGTGCAGTATATGCGTTTCTTATAAAAGGAAATGTAATATCCGAACTTATAAAAAGCGGAATCATTGAAATCGATGAAAACGGTTCTCTCAAAGAGAAGGTAAAGATTGCAGGCATAGCGCAGAAAGATTGCTTTGTGCGTTTTATAGTGCAGGACGCTGAAATTCCTAAAACCTGGGAAGACCAAAGTCTTTATGAAAGCTT
>CACZQG010000318.1 GCA_902783235.1 uncultured Ruminococcus sp. | reverse complement strand
GTTATAAGTGTTGCAGAGACTAATTGTAACGAATGGAAACAATCGGAATATGAACAGAAATGAGCTTAAACAATTCATAGAAAGTGAATTTGAAGTAAAGCCGGATAAGCCTTGGGAAAAATATCCTGATAATGAGGTTTTCCGACATAGGAACGGTAAATGGTTTGCACTTATAATGAGCGTGAAGAAGGATAAGCTTGGTCTGACAGGCATCGACAGTATGGATATTGCGAATTTTAAATGCGATACTCTTATGATCGGTTCTTTGCTGGAGGAAAAGGGGATCTATCCGGCTTATCACATGAATAAAAATCACTGGATCTCTGCTGCATTGGATGGCAGTGCTGATGACGATACAATAAAAATGCTTTTAAATATGAGTTATTCGCTGACAGATAAATGAGAGGTTCAAATGAAGATAGAGCATATTGCTATGTATGTTGACGATCTTGAAAGGGCAAAAGGATTTTTTGAAAGCTACTTCGGGGGAATACCGGGAAATATCTATCATAACTCTCAGACAGGGTTTAGTTCCTATTTTCTGAGATTTACGGATGGGGCAAGACTTGAGCTTATGCATAGACCTGATGTAAGAAAAGCCCATAATAGCTGTAATAATATGGGATATGCTCATATCGCTTTTTCTCTCGGAAGTAAGGATAATGTGGATGAACTTACTAAAAGGCTTGAATATGACGGCTACACAGTTATCAGCGGTTCGAGAACGACCGGTGATGGCTATTATGAAAGCTGTATACTTGATAGTGAGGGAAACACTATAGAATTAACTGTATAGGAGCTTACCATGGAATACACTTTGCGTCTTGCTGAACCCTCCGATAAAGAACGGATAGAACAGCTGTTTACGGAAATGCTGCGAAGTATCAACTCTACAGATACAACGGAAGGTTATGATGAAAAATATATTGATATTTTTTTTACTTCACCTCATAAGCGCATATTTGTTACTGTGATAAATGGAAATGTTCAGGGCTATCTGTCTGTTGAGGTACATAATGAACACGGAGGCTTTCTCTATCTGGATGACTTTTCAGTGGCGGAGGTTTATCGTGGCAAAGGAATGGGTACCGCTCTTATAAAGGCAGCAGAGGAATATGCTCATGAGAATGATATAAGATCAATAGTTCTTCATGTAGATGTAAACAACCTTAAAGCATTGCAATTTTATGAATGCTTAGGGTATTGTATAGAAAGCGAAGAGGGCAGCCGCTATAGAATGAATAAAGTGAAGAGGTGATATGAATGCCTATAAAAATACCCAAGGAGCTTCCTGCATTCAACGAATTAAAGAAAGAAAACATATTCGTTATGTCGGACGAAAGAGCTGAACATCAGGACATACGTCCACTTAAAATCATAATACTAAACATAATGCCTAAGAAGATAGTGACTGAAACGCAGCTTATGAGACTTTTGAGTAATACTCCTATCCAGGTGGATATTACTCTTGTAAATCCAAGCTCTCATGTTTCAAAAAATACTCCTTTGAGTCATATGAACAGCTTTTATACAACATTTGATGCGATCAGAGATCAGAGATTCGATGGTATGATAATCACCGGTGCGCCTGTAGAGCAGATGAGGTACGAGGAGGTTGATTACTGGGAAGAATTGTGCAGAGTAATGGAATGGAGCAAGACCCACGTTTTTTCTTCAATGCACATTTGCTGGGGAGCGCAGGCAGCTCTTTATTATCATTTTGGTATAGAAAAACATTCTCTTCCCAAAAAGATGTTTGGGGTTTTCCCTCACAAGGTTGAATATGAAAATGCACAGCTTCTCAATGGCTTTGACGATGTTTTCAATGTTCCCCATTCACGCCATACGGCAGTGGACAGAGAAAGTATTGAAAAAGAGCCGAGACTGGAGATCCTTGCAGCATCGGATATTGCAGGTGTACATATTGCTGCCAATAAAAATGGCAGACAGTATTTTATTATGGGACACGCCGAATACGACAGGGATACATTGGCAAGTGAGTATTTCCGTGACCGCTCACAGGGGCTGGAGATCGATCTTCCTTTTAATTATTTCCCGGACGATGATAC
>CACZQG010000317.1 GCA_902783235.1 uncultured Ruminococcus sp. | reverse complement strand
CTTGTAGGGATCATCAGCCAGCATAATGGAATCCACCAGCTCCTCGGGCATTTTGGGGAGCATTCCGCTGTACCTCTCGAACATAGTTTTTATGGAGCGCATAATAGCTTCCATTTCCACCTTATCCGACCTGCTTCTGCTGTAATCGGGAAGCTTTTTAAGCTCACATTCGATCATTTCGTTTTCAAATGTGAAGGTTTCTATCTCAGCCCTGTAAAGACCCTCCACAAGTATCCTTACAACATTGTCCGGGGTTTTCAGGGTCTGTCTTATCTCTGCCACAACTCCCACATTGTAAAGGTCATCCTTTTCGGGAGTTTCGGTATAGGGACTTTTCTGTGCTGTAAGGAACACCCTTCTGTCGGTACGAAGTGCGTTCTCTATTGCCTTTACGGAAAAATCTCTTGCGATGTCAAAATGCATAACCATTCTCGGAAAGCATACAAGTCCTCTCATGGGGACTGTGGGGAGTATAAGCTCTTCATTATCAGCCATACTATCGTCTCCTTTCCATCAGTTCATTGCGGCTGTTAAGGCAAAAACCGAAGGCGTTTTTGATCTATGATACACCTTTTACCGGGGCGCAATAATTTAATGTGCCCATATCTAATTCGCTATCTATTAATGCGTAATGCGTAATGCGTAATGCGTAATCAATGGTGTCGGCAGAGCCGACAATATCTAAAAGCAAAGCGATACGATAATACCTTTGCTAAAATGATATTAAAATCATTATTTAAAATTATTTATAAATATGCGTGTTTCAATTTTTTGCATTCATCAGAGTCATCGCCGTTTCGCTTTGCTTTTAAAATTCGTGCCGTAGGCACTCATTTAATTACGCATTACGCATTACGAATTACGCATTAATTTATTGCGCATTAATTTATTGCGCATTTTTTCAGGCGCATTAAAGTGTGCTGTATCATAAATAAAAAGCCGTCGGTGTCATCTGTAGGATACTGCCTTAATACCTCATCTTATATTATAACTTATTTCTTCATTTTTTGCAAGTAAAAGTATGATTTTTTTATTATTTATTTAAGGCAATACCCCACAAAGCTTTCAGCCTGTCTTTGCCTCTATTTATGAGGTACTGCCTTATGTTTCCGGTTCGGCATCCGGTGCAGGGATGCTGCCGGTACCCGTAAAAAGTCACCCAAAACAAAACCGCCCCTGTAAGAGCGGTTTGATGGTCAGGAGCTTGTATTTAAAACAGTGTATTCAGTTACCTGTTCATCAATAATTACAAATTCCTCTTTTGGATATAAATAATCCTCACCGGTCTCATCGATCACCCGGAACCGGTCATATTCTAAACCTAAGCAGTCATACACTCTATCGGTAATGAGTTCGAGTGGATCACTTATTTTACCAATATATTTAACTTTCATCTAAATACTCCTTTACCTTGATCTTAACCTTTTGTCCGTTTGCTTCATACCAATGAACTTCAACTCTGCGTTTAATATTTTTTTAAAGGATTATCGCTTCGCCACGCACCTTTTGCCAGCTTTCAGCCGGTTGATGATAGGTCTCCTGTAAATAGATTGCCTCTCTGATGGGATTATTAGTTCCTTGCCCTGCAAATACCTTGATCTTTGTGATTTCTGTTCCTTCAGCAAATTTTGCATGGTTTCCGTCAGGAAGTCTTACGGGATAATTCTTAGCTGATGCGCCTAAACTTTTGCCTATAATTTCATCTTCTTTAGCCACTTCTCCACCCCTGCCTTTATTATACCCCTTTTCCCCATATCTGTCAACAGTTTTTTTTATCGCTTTCAGCCTGTCTTTGCCTGTCTTTATGAGGTACTGCCTTATGTTTCCGGTTCGGCATCCGGTGCTGGGATGCTGCGGATACCCGTAAAAAGTCGCCCAAAACAAAACCGCCCCTGTAAGAGCGGTTTGGTAATCGTATTTTGGTGGGTGTGCCCCTTCACTCATTCCTTTTGACCACAAGAGTTCGCAGCTGCACATATCTCTGCTTCAAAACACATTATTATCCTATGCATATTATAACATGATCATAAAAACTGTGTTATCATTTTTGCTATTTCACAACTTCAAAAAAGCCTTTGAAGAATAATCCCTCGGTATCAGCCTCAGTCATAATTCTATATGCATTATCTTCCACCGCTATCACATCATAGACCTTGTTTTTAATAAGAGTAACCTTGTACTCATCACCTATATAACGTACCTTCATTTTTTTGACCACCCTTTCACATAGATCTCAGGTATCCCTACCGTTTCTTCTTCAAACCAATGAACATTTGCACGTCTTTCAATGCCCTGTTCATCCTTTACATTCGTATAGCCTTTGGCATGAAACCAATTTTCAGCCTTTCCTCCATAGTTTTCTGCAAGCTTTTCCTTCACACGAAGCTCCTTATCCGAGCCTTTACCTGCGAACACCTCGTAATTATCATACACGGGATCATGAACTATCGAAATTTCTCCATTGGGCAATGTGATCCTGTGATCTCCTTTTATGTATCTTGTTGCCATAATATTCCCGTTTGTCTCAGCCGTATATCATCTTCCTACTATTATTATACCCATTTTCCCCATATCTATCAACAGTTTTTCCGATACCGAAGGCATTGAAGAAAACTACTCATTGGGTGCGGCTTTTCTTTAATTCTGTTTCACACTTTCGGATCTCCTCATCCAGTTCATCAACGGTCATATTTGTATATTCTGTCAAGTCTCTTGGTCTGTCATCTTCGTAGTATTCTTTTTCATTCATTTAAAGCACCTCCTCAAAATCAATGCAATGATTGTCCTTTAATCTTTCAAGAGCATATATTTGAGCATCATATTCATTAAGTCCCAGCTTTATGCCCTTAGCGGTGTATAGGTCATAAAGCTTTGAGCTTATATCCTCCTTCGAGCTATATTTGAAAACTTTTCCATTGTGACAAGCGATTATTCCCAATTTATAGCAATTTCTGTAATTGGAATTAAAATCAGAATCACTTGGCGGCATACTGCTTGGATGCGTATGTAGAGTGACAATGTTATAGCTGAATCTAACAGTATTTTTTATAGTTTGATCATATATAACTGCTCTTTCCTCCGTGCTGTCTGTTTTGCTTGCAATGATCCTTCCGCTCTCCCCGTCTATCCAGTACATATCCTCAAAGACGGTACCGCTCCTGTGCTTCAGTGCTTTCTTAGCGCATTCGTAAAGAGTCTTGTTTACATTGGCATTATCCGTTATCTTATCAAACTTTCGCCTGTATTCTCCGCTTTCAATATAGGTCTTGTTGACCAGCGTTTCCTTATTTCGTCCGTATCTTTGATTTTCAAGTGCCACTTCTCCACCCCTGCCTTTATTATACCCCTTTTCCCCATATCTGTCAACAGTTTTTTCACCGTTATTGTACGTTTTATTGATGTCCCAATTAAATCTTGAAGATTTATGCGAAGAATATGCCCCAAGGGCATTTGCATTTCTATCCAAATCAAAGATTTG
>CACZQG010000316.1 GCA_902783235.1 uncultured Ruminococcus sp. | reverse complement strand
TAAAATTGTCCTGATCTTTTTCCCTATCCTCTATACGGATATAAATTATACTTTCTGTTTTTATCTCTGCTCCCTTTCTGAAAACAAGGCTTCCTGTCTCCGGAGCGTAGTATTTGAATATGCCATGATATTCCACATACTCTCCGCCGCTTTTAAGCTTATCCGGCTTAAAATAAACAAGTCTTACAGGTATATTCTCATGGGGTCTTTCCGAAAGCTCATAAAGCACCCGGTTAAGCTCCGATTTTTCATCATCTGTAAGCTCACGCCTTGTATCTGTAAGTCTTTCTTCCTCGCCTATCATATCATCATATCCTGTAAGTGCAGCAAATGGCGAGAAAATAGCAGCCCTGTCATACAGGCTCATTGGCTGATGCCTTTCAGATTGCGGACGTGGCATATCAATAATATCCGCATACACTATGCGTGGATCCGGTTCTTTTTCGTGAATACCCTCTGTCATGTTCCATCACCTGCCCTGTGTCCTCCGATCTGACCGTTACGTTCTATGGTAGTTCCCCCTTCCAGTAGGTTCATACCCTTTAAAACAGCATTTTTTCCGTATCTTTCCTGTAATATCAGTGTAGCTTTCTGCAGGGAATGTTCTTTTTTTCTCTTTTCCCGTTCTGCCTGCTTCTGCCTTTCCAGTGCCTCGTAGTCTGTAAACAGATCAAGCTGTAACGGCTCATCCCGTGGTATATTTTGTTCCGGTATGATATTACAGGCGCAGACTGTCACACGGCGTATCAGCAAATCGGGATCAATGATACGATCATAGAGCTTTATTATCTCATTGACTATTATTTTAGAGGATGAAGTCCATTCATCCAAATTTGCCGTACCGTGTGCGTGCTTGGGTACAGCCCTGCCGTAATGATCCTTTCCCACCTTTCCGGTGTAGAGCTTACCTGTTGTTCTGACCTTGTATACATCCTTTCCTCCGCTTTTCCACATAAATTCCACCGAGGTCACATCATAACCCACTGTAACAGTCATCTGCTTTGTGACTACCCCTTTTCTGACAAGGTCAAGCACCAGCAGCTCGGTCATCTCCCGTACTATCAGTCTTCCTTTTTCCGTATCATAGGGCTCCTTCAGCACCTGCCCCGATGATATGGAATTGGTTGAAGGACGATACGACTTTATGGTTTTGATATCAGTGGGTTCCCATCCCCAGGCATGATCTATCACAAGCTCTGCCTTTATCCCCAAAGCCGAATACAGCTTATCCTCATCCACAGTACTCAGTCTTGCGATATCCCCCATGGTAAAGCAGCCCAGTTCAGCCACACGTCCGGCTGTTCCCGGGCCTATCTGCCAGAAGTCCGTAATGGGTTTATGACACCAAAGCAGCTCCCGATATTTTCTTTCGTCAAGCTCGGCTATCCTCACTCCGTCCTTATCTGCGGGAACGTGCTTTGCCACTATATCCATCGCTATCTTTGCCAGATACATATTTGTACCGATACCGGCAGTTGCTGTTATACCTGTTTCATACAGCACCTCCCGTATCATTGTCATTGCCAGCTCATGAGCTGTCATACGATATGTCCGCAGATATCCAGTAACATCCATAAAGCATTCATCCACAGAATATACATGGATATCCTGCGGGCTTATATACCTCATATATATAGAGAATATTTTAGTACTTACCTCCTCATACAGCTTCATTCTGGGCGGTGCTGCTATATATGAGAGCTTTAATGAGGGATCGGCTCTGAGGGCAGTATCATCAAAGGATTCAGATGCAAATTGTCTGTTCCCGTAACTGTCCCTTGGCAGCACACCAAGCTTTACAGCATCAGCAAAACGCTTCTCATTGATTTTCTTTACTGCCTGTACCACCTCAAAAAGTCTTGCCCTGCCGGAGATGCCGTAGGCTTTAAGAGATGGTGTGACCGCCAAACAAATAGTTTTTTCGGTCCTGCCTGCATCAGCCACCACAAGATTCGTGGTAAGGGGATCAAGACCACGATCTACGCATTCGACAGAGGCATAAAAGCTTTTCAGGTCAATGGAAATATATGTTTTATGCATTTTTTACACCTATCGGAATATACGGGGGCACTCTACATACCATCTGCCCACGCAGCTTTTATGCATCCTGTTCCCCTTTTCAAAATAGAGATACTTTGTACTGCCTCCTATTATCACTGTATAGCAGTCAGCTGTAAGGTCAATATCATCTGTACCTGCCGGACGAAAATCCCTTACCGTTTCGATCCTGAATATCCTGCCGTCCCTCCATGTTATATATCTTGGCTGCATATAGCCTGTTGAATCAAAGTCGGTTGTCACCTTTACATAAACTTTTTCCATATGAATATCCGGTCTTTTCATATCCATCCCTCTTCCACACAATATCTAAGCTGCTGACGATGCTGCGGAAAATGCAGCACCATGTGATATATAGGCAATACCGCACAAAGATTGTGCGTCAGATTGACCGTCAGATTTTTCGTTAGATTGTACAAAATCGATGCAGGCATACTGGTC
>CACZQG010000315.1 GCA_902783235.1 uncultured Ruminococcus sp. | reverse complement strand
TGTCTCCCAGCATATAGCCCTTCTGGAACACCTGACATACGGTATTTTCACCGTATTCCTCACTTTCCTCCTGCTTTATGGCATTGTGGATATTGGGGTCGAATTCCTGTCCGAGAGCTTCCATTTCCGTAACGCCTATCTTTTTAAGTGCTTCACCAAACTGATTATAGATCATAGTCATTCCGTTTTTGAAGCCCTCATCGGCACATTCCGCTTCAATGGCTCTTTCAAAATTGTCAAGCACCGGAAGAATGTCCTGTATGCACTTGACTGTGGCGTCACCGTAGCATTCGGTCTTTTCCCTGGATGTGCGCTTTCTGTAGTTGTCATATTCGGCACACAGTCTCAGATACTTGTCATTGGCACTGCTGAGCTTTTCCTCCAGCTCTGATACCTTATCGGAGGTGTCCTCCTCATCAGTCTGATCTGAACTGCTCATCTCGATGTCAATGTCCATATCCTCACGGTTTTCCGCTATTTCTTCCTCGGCGGTGTCGTTGATATTTTCGTCATTCATCGCTCTCTTCCTTTCCGTCTTGTATTTCCTCACCTTCTGAGATGAGATCACTTATCTTCTGAGTAAAGTATTCTATATAAGGGATGATTTTTGCATAATCCAGTCTTACCGGACCGATTATTCCCAAAGAACCTGCATTTTTTCCGCCCTTTTTGTAATTGGAAACTATCATGCTGGAGTTTCCTATTACGAAGCTGTCATTTTCCTCGCTGAATATAACATTTATACCGCTGAAGGTATCTGTCATGAATCTTTCCAGCTCGGAGGTGCGATCCATAAATTTTACGATCTCCATTTTATCAAATTCACTGCATGACAGGAGGTTTTTTTCTCCCTTGATAGTCAGTTCATCGTGAAGAAGATCCTTTGACAGCTTTTTTACCTCATTTATAAGAGGAGAAAGGGTCATCATATATGCTCCCATTGCCTCGGTAAATCTTGAGAACATCTCATCTGAAAGCTCCGATACCGCCAAGCCTTTAAGATGCTGCTCGATGTAGTTGGAAAAGAATTCCAGCTGCTCGTTAGTAAGATCAAATTCCAGCCGGCAGGCTTTGTTTTTGATATTGCCGTCGGAGGTGACCAATAATACAACATATAAGAGTTTGCCTGTTGGTATGACTTCCACCTTGGATATTACCGAAAATTTAGGGGTGGAATTGGACGCTATCACAGCACACTGGGTAAGCTCTGCCAATGCGGTGGCTGCACTTTTTACTACCAAATCCTCAGTGACTGCACCCTCCTCCGCAAGCATTTTGTCCAGACGTTCTCTTTCACTGTCCGGCAATGTTTCAGTCTGCATTATCTTGTCGATATAAAGCCTGTAGCCTGCAAAGGTGGGTATCCTTCCGGCTGAGGTGTGAGGCTGTTCAAGATATCCCAGCTGCTCCAGCATTGCCATATCGTTTCTCACCGTAGCTGCTGATACATTTATATCGGGAAGTGCCGCTATTGTTTTTGATCCTACCGGCTCTCCTGTCATAATGTATTCGTCAATAACTGCGGCGAGTATTTTAAGTTTTCTGTCATTCATAAAATTGCCGCCTCCATTCCCGAATACCATGGATATTTTTCTATGATTGGCAGTTGATGTTTGAGAGTGTTAGCACTCTATCTCCCTGAGTGCTAATTATAATTTATCACTATTATAGCCATTTGTCAAGGGTTTTATTAATTTTTAGATGAATGAACAAATCTGAGCATTTAAAGCGAGATGCAGTATGTCAAAATAACAACAGACAGAAGAGCTGAAAGCCCTCCTGCCTGTTGAGTATCTTATTAGTATTTATTGTTCTGTATCAGCCGTCTGTTCATCTGATTTCTTCTTTTTATAAAGAACATATCCCACCATAAACCTTCCGCCGCCAATGACATCATTGAGAGAACTGAATTTCATAGGACGCTGAGAATCACCGGAACTGTTGTATACGATCCATTCATCTCTCAGCCGATGGAGCATTACGGTATGTACCCTGAAACGGGAATCTTTGAGCTTGAAGCCTGCAATACAGGTGCGGCTTCCTGCCTTGGATTGAAAAGCTTCCATATCGGTATATTTCTTATAAGTCACCCGGTGGGCATCAAAATATCTGTAAAGCTTTCGTGGGTCAAGTCCGAGACAGCCTCCCAGGTCAAACCAGGTCATATGGTTCATTTCCATTTCAAGAAGTACGTCACAGAAGGGAGTATATTGGTTTATCCTTTGCATAGCGTTGTACACAGCTATGCATTCGCAGCCCACGTCAGCGGTCCTGCTTTTTCCCAGAAGCATATCCGCTGTCAGCTTTTCCCCCTGACCGTATATATAGCCCTCAATTTTACTGCTTATATGCTTGTTTCTGTCGTAACGCATCTGAAGCCTTGAATAACCAAAGAGGAACAGCCGTTTGAAAAGAAAGCTCAGTTTGCCGGAAAGCTTGGTCTTTCTGTACTCACCTATAGTAAAGAACCAGCCGTGTTTTTTTCTGCGGCAGCAGAGTGTATCATATATGCGGTCAAGCAGCATTTCAAATATCATGCTCATAATCTTCTCCTTATATAACCATGTCGCAGATGTTCCCTCGTCTCTAAGGCGGCAGATATCATCTTATGTTTTCGGCAGCCGCAGCGTTATCAAGTGAGCTTATTATTCTTAGGGCAATACCGCACAAAGATTGTGCGTCAGATTGACCGTCAGATTTTTCGTTAGATTGTACAAAATCGATGCAGGCATACTGGCGTA
>CACZQG010000314.1 GCA_902783235.1 uncultured Ruminococcus sp. | reverse complement strand
TGTTTTTGTTGTTTGCTATATAATCTGAGGGATGTGGATGGCTACGTTCCCTACAAATGTGTTGTGTAACTATTTTGTAAAAATTGAATTCCGCGGGAATTTTATTGATATATACGCAATAAGATATAACAGACAAGTTATAATATTATTGATATGGGGAGGACATATCATGTTAAAAAACAAGATAGTGAAGGATACTTTTTTTCTTACCGCTGTGGAGCTTGTGATGCAGGGAATGGCATTGCTGCTGAACATTTTCATAACACGCAGGCTGGGCACGGAGACTATAGGTATAATATCTCTCATTAGCTCATTCTTTATGTTTGTCACCATAATATCCAGCGGAAATGTATATCTCAGTACCAGCAGGTTCATCTCCGAGGAGATAGGAAAGAGCTGCGGCGACCCTGAAAGAGTGTTTCGCTACGGTGAGATAACATCTGTTGCCATGAGCATCCTGTCCGGAAGCGTGATATTCTTTTTATCCGATATCATAAGCTGTGATATTCTGGATACTCCGGAGCTTTCCTTTGCGGTAAAACTGCTGGCTTTGATACTTCCCATATGTTCTCTCACTGCCTGTCTCAGGGGATATTTTTCCGCATACCGCAGTGTTTATATACCCTCAGCTGCAAGTGCGGCAGAGTTTATTGTAAGATCCGTATTTATAGCCATACTCACGGAGACTATGATAACCCGGGGCAGCATGAGCGTATATACGGCACTGGCAGTAAGTATGTGTGCAGGACAGGCGGCAGGCTTTCTTTTTCTGCTGATACCATACCTGAAAGGACGAAAAAAATATTCCGGAAGCTGTACCATAAGCTTTCGGACATTTGTTTCAGGATCTGTACCCATATTCTTAAACAGTCTGGTCACATCTGTACTCAGCAGTGCCAATGATGCATTAGTTCCCATAACCCTGAAGCAGTACGGGAATTCCACTTCGGAAGCCTTTTCACAATTCGGCATATTTGAAGCAATAGTCATACCTGCCCTGTTTTTTCCATCCAGTATACTTTGCAGTCTTTCAGGCATACTCGTGCCGGAGATAGCCCGTGAAAGGGGAGCGGATAACCCGGAGGGCAGCAGATCGCTTATAAATAAAGTTATAAAGCAGACATTCGGATTTTCTGTTATGACTGCCATGATATTTCTGTGCTTCGGTGATGAGATAGGTCTGCTCATGAGCGGTGAGCATTTTGCAGGAAAAATTATATCCATACTTTCTCCGGCTGTTCCCTTTATATATCTGGAGATAATTTTAGAGGGTATACTTCGGGGTATGGGAAAGCACGTTTTCTCCTCTCTCAATTACCTTGCGGAGTATACCATACGCATTTCGGTACTGCTGATATGTGTGCCCTTATTCGGATTTTACGGTATAGTGGCTTCCTATCTTGCAAGCAATATTATAGGGAATATCTCACGCCTTATTATGATAATAAAGACCACGGGGCTGCGGCTAAGCTTTACCGAGAGCATAGCAGTACCTGTTATTTCCGGGCTTGTATCTGCCGAGCTGGTGAGCATCGGAGAAAAGCTCCTACCATTGAGGATAGAAAATACCACTGTCAGGGCTGTGGTATTTGCTTCTCTTATGATGCTTTTGTACATATGGGTAAAATATATCACCTCAGGGATCATAAAAGCCGGGGATCATTCAAGTTCCTCATCTGTTTCCTCTTCATCTTCATCATCGTAATATTCGCAGTCATCCTCATCTTCTCTGTAATCGGATATATCATCATCCTCCGCCTGCTCGTCTTCATTGTCCCGGTCATCTTCATGGCTGATGTCCATATCCGGTATCTCCCCGGGGCGTGTACCGTTATTTGCATTATCACCGGCAGATGTATGGGCAGTACGTGCTCCTGTACGGGCAGCCAGTGCTGCTTCCATTTCCTCTTTGTCCAGTACTACGGCTATAACAGAGGTGTGAGTTATAAACATCACCTTGGCAAAGGCGTAGTCTCCTATTTTGTCATACAGCCGTCCTGCACTGAGAGTGCCTCTGTAAACGGTATTTACGCTGTTTGCCACGTATCCGATCTTTTCAATGAAGGGCAGATAAGCCATTATGGCTTCACCGTCATACTGGTTTCGTCTGTCCTTTATAAGCTGAAAAACACGCCCTATCTTAAAGGGCTTTTTTCCGTAATAATTATCTATTCCTGTTATTGTCACAAAATAAAGTGTGCTCATTTATGTATCTCCTGTTTTTTGTGCGGTTCTGCCTTTGGACTATGCTCTGCAATTGCCCCGTTGATGTCCGGCAGTCTTTGCTGTATGAAATATGTAAACTCTCCCCCGCAGATAAACGGGGGAGAGTAATGGATATAGAACTTTGATGTCTTAAAAAATTACTGGACCTTGTATGCGTCGATCATTTTCTTTACCATCTGACCTCCGACTGATCCTGCTTCTCTTGATGTGAGGTCGCCGTTATAGCCTTCCTTGAGGTTTACACCTACTTCGCTTGCAGCCTCCATCTTGAATCTTTCCATTGCTTCCTTACCCTTCTGAGTAAATTCACCTTTCATTTTTAACTACCTCTTTTCAATAATTTCATGCCGCAATAGTATTATAAGCATTTTTTATTTTTTTATCAAAGGTAATTTTTTCATTAAGGCAATACCACATGATCTTTGTGTGGTGCAGCCCTAAAAATGATAAGATTTACTTACTCAGATCCAGGGAACGTACCTTTTCACGCAGCGGAAGTATATTTGACACCGACACCGACAATTCGTCAATGCCCATTCGTATGAATCTTTCCGTAAGCTCCGGATCGGAACCCAATTCACCGCAAATCCCGACCCATATCCCATTCCGGTGGGCGTTTTTCACAGTCATCTCTATAAGCCTCATGACAGCCTCGTGATGAGGATCCACGAAATCCTCCAGCTTACCGTTCTGTCTGTCACAGGCAAGAGTATATTGTATAAGGTCATTGGTACCTATACTGAAAAAGTCCGCCATGGGTGCCAGAAGGTCGCTTATAACAGCTGCCGCAGGAGTTTCGATCATTATGCCGATCTTCATATCCTCACGAAATGGGATAGAAGCTGCTTTCAGCTCCTCCTTCACCTCACGGCAAAGCCTTAAAGCTTTTTTGACCTCTCTTGTGCTGGTTATCATGGGAAACATTACCGACAGGTCTCCGTACACCGACGCTCTGTACAGCGCACGCAACTGTGTCTTGAACATATCCGGCCGTGTAAGACACAGTCTTATGGCACGAAAGCCCAGAGCCGGGTTATTCTCATTGTCAAGCTCGAAATAGCCGATCTGTTTATCGGCACCTATATCAAGTGTTCTGATTATAACGGTTTTCCCATCCATTTTTTGCAGTACACGCTTATAGACCTCCAGCTGCTGTTCCTCTGTAGGATAGTCCTTCCTTTCAAGGTACAGAAATTCGCTCCTGAAAAGTCCTATGCCGCCTGCATCGTGGGATAAAGCATCATCAAGCTCACCCGGATCCTGTATATTGGCAAAAATTTTAATTGTTCTTCCGTCCAGTGTGACGTTTTCCTTGCCCACAAGCTCCGCCAGACGCTTTTTCCGTGTCTTATCCTCACGCCTTTTCTGTTTTACGGTCTCTATTTGTTTTTCATCGGGTGACAGCATTACATCGCCGGTGTAGCCGTCCACCGTCATCATATCACCGTCCTTCACTGCCTCCAGCAGCTCATTGCCCACACCGATCACCGCAGGTATCTCCAGATTTCCTGCAAGTATGGCGGTGTGTGATGTAGCCGAACCGCCGGCTGTGACGAATGCCAGTATCCTGTCCTTGTCAAGCATCGCAGTTTCGCTTGGCGTTAGGTCGTCTGCGACTATTATCACCTTCTCATCCGAGTCGTTTTCTTCCTCGCTGTCATATCCGCTGATGCATGAAATAAGTCGTTGTGATATGTCCTTTATATCAGAGCTTCTTGCTCTCATATACTCATCGTCCATTTCCGAGAACATTTCCGACAGGTCTTCGCCTGCTGTGAGTACCGCATATTCCGCATTTACCGATTGCGTCAGGATTATTTCCTTTATGGCATCGTTAAAATCGTCGTCCTCTATCATCATGGAATGTATCTCGAATATCTCTGCATTGGCTTCTCCCAGCTCGCTTACAGTCCTGCTGTATATGTCACGGAGCTGTTCCACCGCCCTGTCTTTGCCTTCCTCAAGCCGTTTCAGCTCTGCTCCCGGGTCGTCCACCTCTGTACGGCTGACTGTAGGCTCGTGTCTTTTAAAAAGGCTTACTTTTCCTGCTGCATACGCTCCGTACACACCCTTGCCACGAAACCTCAGCATATACTTTTTACTCCTCTTTTACAGATTACTTGAAAAAAATTCCTTTATTGCGTTGCAGGCAGCTTCTTCGTCCTCGCCCTCCACACGGATAGTTACCTCATCGCCTTTTTTTACTCCCATACCCATAAGAGCTATGAGCTTTGAAAGCTCGGTCTCCTTTGCTCCTTTTTTAAGAAAGCATTTACTGTCAAAGGTCTTGGAAAGCTTGGAAAGATTTCCGGCAGGTCTTGCGTGAAGACCGTTTTTATCATTTATAGTATAGGTAAAGGTTTTCATACTATCACATCCTCTCAGGGTTTTACAGACAAAAATGGATCGCCCTGTTTTATTGATCCCCCAACTAAATCTTGAATTTTCTGCTTGTCTAAATACTGAACTTCTGCGTCGGAAAGGCTTGAAATACGCGAGTATTC
>CACZQG010000313.1 GCA_902783235.1 uncultured Ruminococcus sp. | reverse complement strand
TTCGCATCTGACGCACAATCTTTGTGCGGTATTGCCTTAAGTAATTCATAGTTTATTACAAATTGCTTACTAAAATTGATTTCCGTGGCTCCCCCAGGCTAAACCTTTCCAGACAATACTCAACCGGACAAAAAATGTCAGCCGTTTTTGGGCTGACATTTTTGCGTATACCTCAGACTAAACCTGAGCCATATATAATTCCTCTTTCAGCTGCTCTTCGAGCTCACAGCTGCAATTACTCCGAACCTACGAGCGAAACTAAAAGTTTTTGCGGAGCTTTTTTCAAAAAGCGACCCTTTCAGATCTTTTGATCGGATATCCGCATTATTCCTTATCCCCGGCTTCACTCAGAAGCGTCAGCACTGCCCTCATCACTGTTTCGGGCTTTTGTCCCTTCAGCATAACAAGGAAATAAGGCTTTCCCATACTATTGAAGGTTATCCTTCCCTTGAATGCACCAGACAGCTTTTGTATCTGCTCCATGCTCATGATATCTATATAAAAATACAAGCCTCCCTTACGCTGCTGTATCTCTGTTATGCCCAGATTAGCTGCCGTATTTCTCAGAAGTGACGCATCAATAAGTCCTATTACCGATTCGGGAGGCTCACCGTACCTGTCAATAAGCTCATCTATCATATCCTCTTTATCGGCATTGTTTTCAACAGCTGCTATTTTCTTATAAATATCAATACGCTGATTCAGACTGCTTATATAGTTTTCGGGGATATGTGCATCTATCTGTATATCCACGGTACACTCAGACTTACGGCTTATAGGCTCACCCTTTTCCTCGGCAATAGCCTCATTCAGCAGCTTTATATACATATCATAGCCCACAGATTCCATATGTCCGTGCTGTTTTCCCCCAAGTATGCTGCCTGCTCCCCGTATCTCCAGGTCACGCATGGCGATCCTGAAGCCGCTGCCAAACTGGGTAAACTCTCTCATGGCACTCAGTCTCTTGCTCGCCTCTTCAGTTAGTACCTTTTCACGCTTAAAGGTAAAATAAGCATAGGCTCTCTTGTTGGATCGTCCGACTCTTCCACGAAGCTGATACAATTGTGACAGACCAAACCTGTCCGCATCCTCTATTATCAGAGTATTGACATTGGGCACATCCACACCTGTTTCTATAATAGTAGTGCAGACAAGTATATCCACCTCATGCTCCAGAAGGCTGTTCCATATGTCAGACAGATCCTCCTCACTCATTTTTCCGTGGGCGCAGGCTATCCTGGCATCCGGCAGCAGCTCATGTATCTTAGCTGCACAGGAGAGTATGTCATCCACACGGTTGTGTATATAATATACCTGCCCTCCACGCTTCAATTCACGGCTGATAGCTCTTATAACAACTCCCATGTCATACTCCACCACATAGGATTGCACCGGATATCTGTCCTTTGGCGGTTCGTCTATGACTGACATATCCCGTATCCCACTCATTGCCATGTTCAGGGTACGGGGGATGGGTGTAGCAGACAGGGTCAGCATATCCACTCCGGGGAAATTTTTCTTGAATTTTTCCTTGTGACCCACACCGAAACGCTGTTCCTCATCCACTATGGCAAGCCCCAGATCCTTGAACTTTATATCGCCGGATACCAGCCTGTGAGTGCCTATAACAATATCTATCAGACCCTTTCTCAGCTTTTCGATTATCTCCTTTTGCTGCTTGGGTGTTCGGAAGCGTGAAAGCAGCTCCACATTTACCGGGAAATGCTCAAAGCGCCTTATTGCAGTCTGATAATGCTGCATGGCAAGCACGGTGGTAGGTACAAGTATGGCACACTGCTTGCTGCTCTCCACACATTTCATAGCCGCACGCAGTGCGACCTCCGTTTTGCCAAAGCCCACATCTCCGCAGAGAAGTCTGTCCATAGGACGCACTCTTTCCATATCCTCCTTGATCTCACTGACAGAACGCAGCTGATCGTCTGTTTCCACATAGGGGAATCTGGCTTCAAAGTCCCGTTGTATCTCGTCATCAGGATAAAAAGCAAAGCCCTTGCTTTTCTCTCGTTTGGCATACAGGGCAATAAGCTCCTGAGCCATATCCTTTACTGCCTTTTTTACATTGTTTCTTGTTTTCTGCCATTCGGAGGAGGAAAGCTTGTGAAGCTTCACTCCGCTTTCGTCACCGGGACCTATATATCGTGACACCATGTCAAGCTGTGTTACAGGTACATAGAGTGTATCCTTTCCTGCGTACTGTATGGTGATATAATCCTTAGTGACCCCTTCCAGCTCCAGCTTTCTGATACCTGCAAATCTGCCTATACCATGCATGGAGTGTACCACCAGATCTCCCGGGGCTATATCTGTAAGAGCCTTTATCTCTCCGCCCTTTTTGTAGCGGCGCTTTCTCTTTCCTGTATTTGTTGCCTTCGCCTGAGTTATAACTGCTGTTTTATTCTCGGGATACTCCATTCCTCCGGACAAAGAACCGGTAGTAAGCAGAACACTTCCCCTTTCACATACTGTGTCACTGCTGCATATAGCGCAGCGTATACCTTCGTTTATAAGATCCTGTTGGATTATAGGAAGGGTCTTTTCGCTTCCTGCTATAAGGATGGTTCTGTAGCCCTCCTCACAATACCGCTTCAGATCCTCATTCAGCTGGCGCATTTCGCCCCCCCAGGGAGCATTGTGCAGCACCTCAAAGTTGATTATCTTCTTGTAGCCTATCCTGTCAAGCCCCTGCAGGAAATTGCTGAGGAACAACCGCTTTTCGGGAGCACGGTCAAATACCTCATCCTTGTCAAAATAGTGTCCCTCCAGCCCACGGCACAATTCTCCCGATTCAACAAGCAGCTTACAGTCCTCACTGTACTGGGAAAGAGTAGAGCGCATATGCTCCGCTGCGGTGACATACTCCGAAAACACAACAAAATCACCGAAATAGTCAAATACCGACGGCTTTTCATCATATATAAGTGGGATATATTTGTCTATGCAGGTAAGCTCTGCACCTTCACGCAAAAGCTCGCAGTCACGGCGGAAGTTTTCTCTTACCAGCTCGGCCTTTTTGGAGCGTATACGCTTACCCAGGGCTTCTATCTTGTCTGCCAGGGCTGCTCTGTCAGTGATAGTCTGTATAGCGGGTGCTATCTCTATTTCCTCTATCTGGTCATTTCGCCTTTGGGAACGGACATCAAAAAGAGAGATACTGTCCACCTCATCCCCCCACAGCTCTATTCGCACAGGCTCAGATGACTGTACCGGAAAAATATCAATAATAGCACCTCTTGCCGAAAACTGAGAGCTGCCCTCCACCTTATCCGCACTCACATACCCCATTTCCACCAGCTGTTTTTTCAAAGCAGTGGTGTCCAATTCGCCGCCCTTTTTTATGGTCAGAGTATTTTTTATAAGTGCTTCTCTGGGAATAACAGGCTGCATGACGCCTTCGATACCCGAGCAAATTATTTTACAGCTTCCCTTTACAAGCTTTGAAAGGGCTTCTATCTGCTTGTGCTCATATTCCCTTGAATAGCCTTCTATTCGTGTAAGAGCCAGATCACGGGATGGAAAAAAACAGGCAAAGTCACTGTCTCCTGCCATCTGAGTAAGGTCGTCACATAGCTTTTTGGCTGCCGCTTCACTTTCAGCTATAACAAGAAAGGGAGTATCCTCATAAAGAGAATATATAAGCTGCGCCTTATGCACAGATGCCAGTCCCACCGCACACACAGGCGAGATATTGCTGTCTATGCTGTTCTTTATATCCTTGAAGCTGTCCAGCTCCCTGAACGTATCTGAAAAAAATCTCATTTTATCTCCTTTTTACGCCTTCTTTTTACGCCTTTTTGAAAAAAGGCTTAGCCAAAAACTTTTAATTTCGCTCGTACTGTGATGCGTAAGGCAGCTATAAGCACGAAGAGCAGCTGAAAGCGATGGCAGAAATTATTATTTCGGCTTAGATATAATAAATGCGTTCGCCAAAAATCCCGACCATAAAACGGTCGTGATTTTTTAGTACAAGCACAAAACAGCAACCCGCAGTGGATTGCTTGCATTGTGTTTGTGATTTTAAATATCATAATCGTCTAATCGTCATCGCCGGACGGCGATACATTGATCCCGGATCAGATATGATCCCTGATGCATAAAGCATCAGGAATTGAATTTATTCATGGCACCATCAATATCTCCAGACACCATAAGCTCTATACTATCACAGGCATTTTTACATACAGCATCTATCTTTTCCTGATCCTGATCGCTGAAACGGCTGAGTACCCAGTCCGCCAGATCAAATTTCGGATGGGGCTTTTTGCCCACGCCTATTTTGATACGTGGGAAGGTATCCTCCCCCGTCAAATGTATAATGCTCTTTACTCCATTGTGACCGCCGTCACTGCCTTTGCGTCTTATACGCATCTGCCCCGGCTCCAGAGAAATATCATCATAGATGATAATAATGCGGTCCACCGAAAGCTTGTAAAAAGCCCTGGCTTCCTCCACCGCTTCACCGCTGTTGTTCATGTATGTCTCAGGCTTCATTATTATACATTTTTTCCCCGAAACAGCCGCTTCTGCTATTTTTGCATGGAATTTATATTTATCTGTCTTGACTCCCAGACGCTCCGTCAAGGTGTCAACAACCATAAAGCCGGCATTGTGGCGTGTCTTTTCATATTGCAGTCCCGGATTGCCCAGTCCAACTATAAGATACTCCACAGGCCCCTTTACAGCGTCCTCTCTGCCGCCTGCTATTTCCTTGAATTTGTCAAATATACTCATTTTATTATGCTTTTTCCAATCTCTTCTTTAATTTTCTCAGGCTATAACCTTCCTTGATCTGTACAGTTCCTCTGTCTATTGCCAGAGCATAATCGGGAACATCCTTGGTTATAGTCGTTCCGGCAGCAGTATATACTGCCTTACCCAGCTTTACAGGGGCGATAAGATTGGTATTGCAGCCGATAAAGCAGTTATCACCGATAACACAGCGGCTCTTTATTATACCGTCATAATTAACTGTAACAGTACCGCAGCCGAAATTGACCTTTTTACCCACATCACTGTCACCCACATAAGTAAGATGGGCTACCGCTGTTCCTTCGCCTATGGTGGAATTCTTTATTTCAACAAAGTCACCGATCTTAACACCGCTCTTGATATGACTGCCGGGACGGATATGTACCCAGGGACCTATCTTTACCCCCTTGTCTATCTGCGACTTGAACGCCTGAACATAGTTCAGCTTTACCTCATCCTCTATCACACAATCCTCGATTATGCAGTTGGGGCCTATGGAGCAGCCGCTGCCAATAACCGTATTTCCGGTAAGATGTGTTCCGGGGAGTATCTCAGTACCCTCACCTATCTTAACATCTCTGCCGATGACCACACCGTCGGTGCAGGTAAATTCCACGCCGTTTTCCAGGTGCTTATCTATTATCATCATTCTTGCTGCCGTATTCAGAGCCAGAAGCCCCTTTCTGTCATTGGCACCCAGTACAACATCGGGGTTCGGGGAGGTGTATGCGTTTACGTTCCTGCCCTTTCCCAAAGCGATAGCCACCGTATCTGTCAGATAATACTCACCCTGAACATTATCAGTGGTAAGCTCCTCCAGATATTCCAGAAGATCCGCAGTCCTGAACCAGTATGTTCCGGAATTCACTTCCCTTATCAGTCGCTGTTCATTTGTGGCATCCTTTTCCTCAACTATGGCGGAAACACCCTTGTCATTCCTTATGATCCTGCCATAGCCTGCGGGCTGATCTATACAGGCTGTAATAACAGTCACAGAATTATTTTCCTTCTTGTGCAATTCCAGAGCATTCAGTATAGTCTCACTGTCGATAAGAGGAGCATCACCGCAAAGAACAAGGGTATTTCCCTCTGCATTCGCCTTCAGGAATTCCTTTGCCTGCATTACTGCATGACCGGTACCCAGTCTTTCGCTCTGAAGCACTGTTTTGTATCTTCCGTTGAGATATTCATCTATGATCTCTGCCTTATATCCTGTAACTACGCACATTTCACTGAGCTGTGCGCCTTCACACGCCTTTATCACCCATTCCAGCATAGGCTCACCCAGCACCTTGAACATGGGCTTGGGTATATCAGCTTTCATTCTCTTTCCCTGACCGCCTGCCAGTATAACCGCATTATCCATATATATTATCTCCTTCTTTTAGAATTATCCGGATCGGGATGGCAAAGCCGACTCTGCCGCCGGGATGACATATTGTCTGATCCCGTGGTTTATTACATATCATCGCCCTAAAACGGCGATACAAATTACACATTAAAAATAGGCACTATTATTATTATGCCAGTATTTCAAAAAATTTTCAAGTGTTTTCGGGAAAAAATTATAAAAAAATTATATTTTGTGAATATTGCCAAAAAAATTACAGTAAATTTTTTTTTAAAATCTATGGAAATTTCTTCTTTTATGTGATATAATAAATGTAACCAGACTGGTGAATTGCGGACAAATGTCCGGGACAACTGTCTGAGATCTAAAAACGGAGGTAAAATCCAATGGCTACAAAATACTGTTACCTTTTCTCAGAGGGTAATGCAACAATGAGAGAACTTCTCGGCGGTAAGGGTGCAAACCTTGCTGAAATGACATCTATCTTCGGTGCTGAAAGAGTACCTCAGGGCTTCACGATCACAACAGAGGCTTGTACAAAATATTATGAGGACAACGGCATTTCCGACGAGATCATGACTGAGATCAACGAATACATCGGCAAGATGGAAGAGATCACAGGCAAGAAGTTCGGTGACAAGCAGAATCCTCTCCTCGTTTCCGTTCGTTCGGGTGCTCGTGCTTCAATGCCCGGTATGATGGATACAATCCTGAACCTGGGTCTCAACGAAGAAGTTGTTAATA
>CACZQG010000312.1 GCA_902783235.1 uncultured Ruminococcus sp. | reverse complement strand
TGCATTTAAGAATATTAATAAGAAAGCTACAATATATGTTCCTAAGTCGCTTTCTAAAAAGCAGTTTGCAAAATACAAAAAGATGTTCAAAAATGCAGGTATACCAAAGTCTGTGAAGATTAAGAAGAAATAGCAATTGATATATTCGAAAGGAAGGGATGGCAATGAAGTTTTATGCCGTTAGAAAAGGTAATAAAAAGGGGATATTTACGGAGACGAAGGAGTTCAAAGAAAGTATAAATGGATATGAAAATCCGGAGTATAAAATATTTAAATCAGAAAAAGATGCTGAAATGTATATTGCAAGATTTTTGCAGTCAAGAAGGATGAACGAAAAGTCTTACCATTAATTATTGATATATACATTGATGGAGTGAGAATGAAACGTATTTATTTTATTCTAAACATAATAATGCTAATTGTTCTGTTTTCGCAGACAATTTGTACTTACGCAAAGAACAAAAACTCTTTTTCTGATTTGCCTCTGAATGGGAAGTATGCTGTTATTCTCGACGGAGAGACTGGAGAAGTTTTATACCGGAAAAATGCAAAGACAAAATGTCATAATGCCAGTACAACCAAATTGATGACTGCGATTACTGCGGTGGAAGAAAATACTAATCTTAAAAAGAAAGTAAAGATATCAAGTCGTGCAGCAGGTCAGGATGGTGTTAAACTTGGTATGTATGCAGGAGAAAAGTATTATATGAAGGACTTGATATCGGCAATGCTTATTCTTTCGGCATGTGATTGCGCTGATGCTGTTGCAGAAGGAACCAATGGAAGTGTTGATAAGTTCATGAAGGTAATGAATAAAAAGGTTAAGAAGATTGGATGTAAAAACACCAGGTTTGGGACGCCTTCAGGACTTAGATCAAGTAATCCGCACTATACAACGGCTTATGATTTGGCATTGATAACAAAATATGCTTATGAGAATAAGACTATACGTAAAATTCTCAAGAAATCAACATATTCATTCAAAAGTGTTGAGGGCAGAAAAAGAAGTATAAAGTCAACTAATTATTTGCTTGATAGTAAGAAATATTATTGTGTTGGGAAAACAGGAAGTGGATGGACTGCACACTATTGTTTTACCGGAGTATATACATGTAAGGGACATCCATATGTTATAACAACACTTGGCAGTATGTCTGAATCCGGAAGGTGGAGTGATGCAAGAAAAATGATGGATGCGTGCAGATAATATACAAAAGATAATTGAATCCCCATTCCGGATAAGAGGATAATATATTTGTAATAAGTCTGCGTAATTAAGTAAATATTCGGCGTCAAAATCGTCCAAATTTCGATTTTTTATGAGATTTGGACGGTTTACTATTGACAATCATTTTGTACCCTGTCTTTTACAGTGAATGAACTGATAAATCTCTGCAACGTCAGATAACTGGCGCATGCAGAGATTTTTTGATTTGAAACGATATGTTGCTAAATTTGCTTCTTTCCCCGGTGTCTTAAAATATTTTTAATGGTGGCTTTTGACATATATTTCTTTGTCGAATCCCAACCGTACATCTGGGCTATTGTGTCAAGGATTTCATCTCTATAATCAAAAAAGTAGTAGTTCTGCTCAAGGTATGAGCAAAAGTATTCGCATAAAGCATGTCGTATCTGCTTGGTTGTATATTTCTCTTCAAGTAGATGTTCAAGAACTCTCATTATTACCAGAGCCACGTAGCAGATCAGGAAGTGAGCATTTACATGATCCTTTGTTTTTACAAAGACAGGACGTGCTTTAAACTCGCTCTTTATTATCTTAAAGGATTCTTCTATTTCCCAAAGGCCTTTTTTCTCTATCGGCTTTTTGCTTTTTTGCATATTTCTCGGAGTAATATACCATCTGCTTATATAATTTCAGGTTATGTGTTTCATCTATAATTGTAAAAATTTTAGTGTGAATAGTAACAATAATCAACAGTTTTTACCCCTATACAGGTAAAAAATGTTGATTTTCTTTGGGTTTTTACATATAATATACATAAGGAGGTGGATGAAATGATAATCAGACCGGACTATATTAATACTATAATTCCGTTTATGGATGCGCCGGTTGTTAAAATACTTGCCGGTGTGAGACGTTGCGGTAAATCAACGATTCTTGCTATGCTTGCGGAAGAATTTGGAAAACGTGGTGTTGATTCAAATTGCATCATTGAACGCAGGTATAGTGATGTTGATTTTCAAGATGGTTTTTCATATAAAGATATGTTTGATGATATCAAAAAGCAGATAAAAGGGAATGACAGATACTATCTTTTGCTGGATGAACTTCAGGAGGTTGATGGTTGGGAGAAGTCAGTCAATACCCTGCTTGAAAAGTATAATGTTGATATATATGTAACAGGTTCCAACTCTAAACTTATGTCATCGGAAATATCCACCTATCTTACGGGACGATATGTGTTGATTCCGATATATACGTTATCTCTTCGTGAATATATTGATTTTAAAGGCAGGAGTGAAAAGGACTTGCGGGCTGTTTTTGATGAGTACGTGCAGTATGGCGGTTTTCCGGTTATCGGTATAAGCAATTTTGATACTGATTCTGCATATCAGATCGTTGAAGGGATATATGCCTCAGTTATAACTAACGATATTTCAAAACGACATAAAATAAGGAGTAAAGAGCTATTTGACAGGGTTGTCAGATATATAATAGAAAATGTAGGCAAAACATTCTCTGCTAATACTATTGTGAAATTTTTAAAAAATGAGAACAGATCGCTTTCTGTCGAAACAATATATAATTATTTAAAGTGGCTTAAAGATGCGTTTATCATTTATCCTTGTAAGAGATACGATATACAAGGGAAAGAACTGCTGAAAACACAGGAAAAGTATTATTTATCTGACATCTCGCTCAAATACTGTCAAATGGGATTTGATACGAAAATGTTGTCTGCTGTATTTGAAAACATAGTGTATCTGGAGATGAAAAGACGTGGATATGAGGTGTATATCGGAAAGAATTATGATAAAGAAATAGATTTCGTTGGAGTAAAACGTGATGAGAGGATCTATGTACAGGTTTGCGTGCAGCTGCCGACAGAATCATCACGCGAGACAGAAAATCTTATGGTAATTAAGGATCATTACAGAAAATATGTGGTGTGCAGAGATCCGCTAGCCATGGGAAATATAAATGGAATACAAATTGTGCATATAGCAGATTTTCTCCTTGATAATAGTTGGTGATAATAGAAAGAGCTTTACTATTTCAGACAAGGTATTCTACCCTTGACGGTAAAATTGAGCTAAATAAAAGCGAGCCGATTGACCGCCTTATGCTGGAATACATAGGAAGGGAGGTGACGGTTATGACAGTCTTTGAATCTTTTATGATTATATCAGAGCTGGAGGCGAATGTGAAACTGCCGAGGGGATATGCGAAGAAAACGGTACCGGCAGATACAGCAACGGAGT
>CACZQG010000311.1 GCA_902783235.1 uncultured Ruminococcus sp. | reverse complement strand
ATCTCTAAGTCCATTTTTGATAAGTGACTCAAAATAGCTTTTTCCGAGTTCCACCACTTTTTCCACGCTGATCTCACAAGGTCTGTATTCATTCTGCTTGTGGTTCAACGTACTGTTAAATTTCAGCTTCTTCATTTTTTCCTCCCGTTTTCTTTTTAATAGTATGTGTTCTCTCACCAACTCCCTTTGGAAACAAAAAAAGACCGTTCTGTTTAGGTCTCACAATTTCGTGAAACCTGACAAAACGGTCTTTGAAACTTTGTTTATTTTCACTTTAGATGAACACCCTTATTTCTGCCGATTTTCCAGTCAAAATACTGTTAGTGATGGTTCGATTCCATTCAGAATGGAAAAAACGGCAAATGACATCTACGGTTTTGACCTTAAAATTTTCGGGGTCAAAACGCCAAAAAAGCCCGTAGATACGGGCTTTAAAGGGGTGACATCTTTTTTATAGTCACAAGATGGTATGCCTGAATGGAATCGAACCATCGCACATGGCGTCGGAGGCCACTGCTCTATCCGCTGAGCTACAGGCACATCTGTAAAGACATAATCATGCAATGACCGTAAGCATTTGTATGATATTTTTCATAATACTTACTGCACAATTTGCGGCGGCATTGTCTTAAACAATAATTATTGTTACATCTTTATAATTATATTATATCATATTTGAAGATAAAATTCAAGTGTTATGCTGTAATTTTATTATTGCTCAAATATTATTTCTCCTGCCTCTGAGATCAGCTGGGTGCAGACACGCACCTTGTCAGGTGTCAGACAATACAATATAGCTCCAACAGCAGTATCTATGCTGTTATTCATGTTAAATGAATATTCCCTGCCAAGTATCCTGATATTCTTTTTATCATCCTGTTCATATATCTCCGCCATCACCAGCTTGTCTTCATGTATAATATTACCGGTGTTCAGATAGGCTGTCATTATACCGTATATCAAAATGTTTAATATAATATATATGCATACAGATACGGTAATAGCTCTGAATACTTTTTTTCTTCCTGACATGGTTTACTCCTTTATTGATTTGAGAACTTTTGCCAGTGATCTTCCTATAAGCTCTCCTGAAAACTTTACCTGTTCAATAGTATTGCCGTGTGAGCCCACCTCAATAAGAAGGCTTCCGGTGGTCAGATCCTGATTATATTTTCTGTAATCAAACATGATGGGTCTTGCAAGACCTGGGTAGTCATTGCATAATCTTTGCTGTAACAGAGAGGCAAAATGAAAGTTCTTCATATAATCGGGCATATCCAGTGTACCGTCATCACATCCTGAGATTATCATTATCTGCGCCGCTTTTTTACCTTTTATGGCAACAGTGGGCTGCATTATGCTGTCACTTGTTCCAACTGCATCACGGTGAATGTCAAGAACCACCTTTATTGTGGGATATTCTTCAAGTATTCCGGTTACTGTTGCGGCACTTCGTTCATAGGAACCGTTGTAAGAAGGATAATCATGTATAGTAGTATCATGTATGACCCCTATGCCTGCATCCTCCAGCTGAGCTGTTATCATATCACCTACGGCAACAACATTTTTGGAAGGATCTGTAGTACGGTAGCTGAATGATTTATCAAAATGGCTTCGCTCAAATGGCTCGAAGCTTTCGGTGGTATGGGTGTGCATTATCAATACCTGTGGTGTACCGTCAAGGGATATCTTGAAATCCGGAGGCTGCTGACTTTCACTTAATAAAACAGCGTTTGAGATCTCGGTTTCATTCATTATCTGTCCGCCGCCGTCAAGTGCAATAAATTTGTTACCGCTGTATCTTTCAAATGTATATGGATAAACTGTGGTATCCTCGTCCTCTTCCCATTCTGAGGGATATGGTCTTGGACCTGCATTGACTGTATCATGGGATATATCCTTCTGTTTATCATTATCTGAGGAAGGAGCGGTCTCTTCAATAGCTTCATCACCTTTGATACCGAAATAGTCAAAGGCATATTCACCGGCATATCCCTGGGGCTCAGATGAGAAATCTATCACTCCGCCAATACAAAGCGCTGTTCTGGCAGACGGCGGAAGTATCAGATAGGTCATGCTCACGGCGGCAGTCAATGTGGATATTATAAGAGTTGCTTTTTTGTGTTCTCTTTTTCGTCTTCTCATTTCTACACATCCTCAATTACAGCGAAATAAACTGTAAAGCATAAAATATGATATTTGCGTACAGAATCAGGAGAGTATGGTATTGATGTCCCAATTAAATCTTGAAGATTTATGCGAAGAATAAATGCTGAAATTCAAGGAGGGAAGGTGCAGGAATACTGGTCTGT